>NZ_JACAEU010000128.1:0-29137 GCF_013388695.1 Fischerella sp. | reverse complement strand
TTTAATTATGTAAAAAAAGAAACTGCGAAGCATCATTATTCAAGCCCCCAATTTTAATTGTGGGGATTTCAATTTTGAATTTTGAATTTTGAATTTTTAATTGGAGCGAAGCGAGTGACGGTGTTTTGAACCAAAACAAGACGCAACTACCTAAGCTTTACAGGCTTAAAGACAGAAGCTGTATTCACCGCAACCCTGATGTAATGGCTCACTTTGATGAATCTGACGGCTTGTACGACGAAGTAGGATTATTTCTGGTTAATTGATGAAACGCACTGTCTCGGTTCCCGTCAAATTGCCCCATGAGAGGTTTCTGCCCCTCATGGGGTTTTGTGCTGACATTTTCAATCAGCACGTTGACTGGGCATTGAAAGAACGGACGTGGAACAAGAACAAAGCTCACAAGGCTTTGTACGCTGATCTGAGATTGCAATATCCCGATGTGCCTTCAGCACTCCTGCAAACGATTCGGGATAACGCGATGGAGGCAGTTAAAGCGACCAAATTCAAGCGCACACCCCGAAAGAAGCCGACATCAGGACTGCGTTACGACAAACGCACCATGACGCTAAGAGGTTATCAGTTAACCCTTTCGTGCATTGGCAAGCGTGAAAAGCTCATCCTGAATGTGCCGGAACATTTCAAGGAGGTATTTGAAAACTGGGAATTCTGCGCGGCTACACTAACCTACTCAAAGCACAACAAGCAGTTTTGGGTAAGGCTAGTGTTTGAAGCTGAAACACCCAAAGTTCAAAATGGCAACGCTCAAGGGATTGACCGAGGTTTGTATCACCTAGCAACCACCTCAGATGGTCAATTCTTTAGCTCTAACAAAGTTCGTGCTACGCAAAGACGATATTTGTACAATCGGCGTAAGTTGCAGCAAAAAGGCACTCGAAGCGCGAAGCGTCGTCTAAGAGCGATGTCGGGCAGAGAGAAGCGGTTCATGCGTGACGTTAACCATTGTGCAACCAAGAAGCTTGCTAGACAGTCTGACTACACGGTTTTCGTGTTACAGGATTTGTCAGGCATTCGCACTCAGCGACGGGGTAAAGAACTCAACAAGTGGCTCTCTAGTTGGAGCTTCTATCAGTTCGAGCAATTCCTTTCGTATAAAGCTGAGGCGCTTGGAAAGCGTGTTGTTTTTGTCGATGCTCGATACACCAGCCAGAAATGTTCTCGGTGTGGACATCGTAGTAGTGCGAACCGCAAGAAGTCTCGATTCCGTTGTGGCTCTTGCGGCTACACTGCACACGCAGACATCAATGCTGCGGTGAATGTTCGAGATAACTACATTCTTTCCCTTGCTCAAATTGAGACGGGGGAACAGGGGTCGGTCAATGCTCCTTATGGTTCGGGGACTCTCGGTTCCCAGAGCCAAGCCGCATCCCCTTGTGGGTGCGGTTAGTTGACTGAAACCCATTTACATATCCATATATCCATATGTTTAATGTTGCCCTGCCTAAATGTAGGCTGGGAAACCAAGGCGCGAATTTTTTTTCAGGAATCCTAACATTGGTGTTCTAGATGCTATATTAGTAAGTCTAGTAGTGTGTGTACATATTTATAGTCTTTCTGGAATTGACTGTGGCGAATACAAAGTCTGCTCTCAAGCGCGCCAAAATCGCAGAACGCAATCGTTTGCGTAATAAAGCTTATAAATCAGCAGTAAAAACGCTGATGAAGAAGTACTTTGCTGCAGTAGAAACCTATGCAGCTAATCCAAGCCCTGAATCAAAGCAAGAAGTCATGACTCGGATGTCGGAAGCTTACAGCAAAATTGATCGGGCTGTGAAGCGAGGTGTCCTCCATCCCAACAACGGAGCCAGAAAAAAATCTAGATTAGCTCAAAGACTAAAAGCCCATACACAACCAGCAGCAACTGCATAATAGTCAATCATCATTAGTGAGCCAGCGCGGTCTTGGGGAGGCAGCGCGGTCTTGGGGGTTCCCCCCATGAGCGACTGCCGTGGTCTCACCCATGAGTGACTGGCGAACCCGTAAGGGTCATTAGTCATTAGTCATTGGCTAAAGACTATTGACAGTGACAAGTGACAAATGACCAAGGACAAAGATGCAGCTTATTGACACCCACGTTCATATCAACTTTGACGTTTTCCAGTCAGATATAGAAATAGTGCGATCGCGATGGCAAGAAGCAGGTGTAGTGCATTTAGTACACTCCTGCGTTGAGCCAAGTGAATTTTCTAGCATCCAAGCACTAGCTCATCGTTTTCCCGAAATTAGCTTTGCTGTAGGGTTGCATCCTTTGGATGCGGATCAATGGAATAGCCAAACAGCAGATGAAATCAAATCTTTAGCTCGTTCCGATCCCAAAGTAGTGGCAATTGGGGAGATAGGGTTAGATTTTTACAAAGCCAACAACAATGAGCAGCAGCACATGGCATTCGAGGCGCAATTAAGCGTAGCCGCTGAACTCAACTTACCAGTGATTATCCACAGCCGTAATGCTGCGGCAGAAATAAGGGAAGTGCTGGGAAAATGGAAAAACTTGAAAGGAGAGAGTGTACGAGGTGTGATGCACTGCTGGGGTGGAACACCAGAAGAAATTCAATGGTTTGTGGACTTAGGCTTTTACATCAGCTTTAGCGGTACCGTTACCTTTAAAAACGCCAAGCCGATCCAAGATTCAGCCGCAATAGTCAGAAGCGATCGCCTGTTAATTGAGACAGACTGTCCTTTTCTGGCTCCGGTTCCCAAACGGGGTACCAAGCGCAACGAGCCAGCCTACGTTCGCTATGTAGCTGAGCAAGTAGCGCGCCTACGGGGAGAAACACCGGAAGCAATTGCGGCTCTCACTACCCAGAACGCTTGCGAACTATTTGGTTTGGAAATATAAAAGTGTGTCTATTATGTCTTTTATATATCAATTTGAGCTTGTTTGAAAAATTAAAGTTTGTAGGAGGACAAAAATATGCTAATATTATACCCTCCAAAATATGTTGACTTGCGCCATAATGTTTAAGGAGGCAAATACGAACTTCTCTGCTTTGATTGCAATACTGTTCACTTGCGTATCCTCCTATCTCTACAAACGATGCCATAAATCTACGACTGCCCACTTATCACTGAGGTAGACCTGGGTTTTGGCTCGAATATTAAAGCTATAAAAATTTATAAACGAAATTTTCTTGTGGAACCACCCGCTAACATCAAGCTACACCGATAAACAGCAGGCTGAAGAGATCGCTCTCTCAGTTCTCAGTATTAGGATATCATCACTCAGGGTTGTAAAGATAGCAAAGTCTATGAAGGCAACAGTAAAAGAGCCGCGTGGCTGAACTAACGCGGTTTTTGGAGGGAGAAGTTGAGGAGAGCAAAACACATTCCGGTAAAGCTGAACCATATATTCTGGGTAAATCGGCAAATTAAGGCAAGTGCCCTATTGCCAAAATGGCTCTTTGCAGGTTTAATTGCTCCGTTTGCCTGCACCTGCATCCAGCAGGTGGTGTAAGGAGAAGTTTCCACACACCCACAAGTTTAACCAGGTTGACAAAGGTAGAGGCATGACTAACGACACAATTATGGAACCCGCCTTTTTGTTGCCCGACTTAATTGAAATCCAGCGTTCTAGTTTTCGTTGGTTTCTAGAAGAAGGGCTAATCGAAGAACTTAACTCCTTTAGTCCAATCACTGACTACACTGGCAAACTCGAGCTGCACTTTCTGGGTCAGAACTACAAACTGAAGGAGCCAAAATATGACGTTGATGAAGCAAAGCGGCGGGATAGCACTTATGCCGTGCAAATGTATGTACCCACACGTTTGATCAACAAAGAAACGGGGGAAATCAAAGAGCAAGAAGTATTTATTGGGGATTTGCCTCTGATGACAGAGCGCGGCACATTTATCATTAACGGTGCCGAGCGGGTAATTGTCAACCAGATAGTGCGATCGCCAGGAGTATACTACAAATCTGAAATTGACAAAAACGGACGGCGTACTTATTCAGCTAGTTTAATTCCTAACCGGGGAGCTTGGCTAAAATTTGAAACAGACCGTAACGACTTAGTGTGGGTACGCATCGACAAAACCCGCAAACTGTCGGCACAGGTGCTGCTGAAAGCATTGGGACTGTCAGATAACGAAATCTTTGACGCCCTACGCCACCCCGAGTACTTCCAAAAAACCATCGAAAAAGAAGGGCAATTTTCCGAAGAGGAAGCCCTGATGGAGTTGTATCGCAAACTGCGTCCGGGTGAACCACCCACAGTTCTAGGCGGACAACAGCTCCTCGACTCTCGTTTTTTCGATCCCAAACGCTACGACTTGGGGCGAGTGGGACGGTACAAGCTCAACAAGAAACTGCGCCTGCAAGTACCAGAAACAGTGCGGGTACTCACTCCCCAAGATATCTTGGCAGCAGTCGATTACCTCATCAACCTCGAATACGACATTGGCAACACAGACGACATCGACCACCTCGGTAATCGCCGAGTCAGAAGCGTGGGTGAATTGCTGCAAAACCAAGTTCGAGTTGGTTTAAACCGTTTGGAACGGATTATTCGCGAACGGATGACTGTATCCGATGCGGAAGTCCTAACGCCTGCTTCCTTGGTCAACCCCAAACCCTTGGTAGCGGCAATTAAAGAATTCTTTGGCTCCAGCCAATTGTCGCAGTTCATGGATCAGACCAACCCCTTGGCAGAATTGACCCACAAACGCCGTCTTTCTGCCCTTGGCCCTGGTGGTTTGACCCGCGAACGCGCTGGCTTTGCCGTGCGGGATATCCACCCTTCTCACTATGGACGCATTTGCCCGATTGAAACACCAGAAGGCCCCAACGCTGGTTTGATTGGTTCGTTGGCAACCCATGCACGGGTGAACCAGTATGGCTTTTTGGAAACTCCTTTCCGTCCTGTCGAAAATGGGCGTCTTAGGTATGATTTGCCACCAGTGTACATGACCGCCGATGAAGAAGACGACTTCCGGGTAGCGGCTGGAGATGCGCCCATAGATGAAAACGGCCACCTAATAGGCCCTGAAGTACCAGTACGCTATCGCCAGGAATTCTCCACCACAACACCGGAACAAGTAGACTATGTCGCAGTTTCCCCCGTACAAATTGTGTCGGTGGCTACGAGCATGATTCCATTCTTGGAGCATGACGACGCTAACCGCGCTCTCATGGGGTCGAACATGCAGCGGCAGGCAGTCCCCCTACTCAAACCAGAGCGTCCTTTAGTAGGTACAGGCTTAGAAGCTCAGGGAGCGAGGGACTCTGGGATGGTGATTGTATCGCGCACCGATGGGGATGTGGTCTATGTAGATGCCACCAAGATTCGGGTGCGTCCGCGCCTGCGTCCAGGTGAGGAAAACTCCAAGTCCGCCTCTGCTGAAATTGAGTACACCCTGTCCAAGTATCAGCGCTCTAACCAAGACACCTGTCTCAACCAAAAACCCCTCGTCCGCATCGGCGAACGGGTTGTTGCTGGCCAAGTGCTCGCAGATGGCTCTTCTACAGAGGGCGGAGAATTGGCACTGGGACAGAATATTGTCATCGCTTACATGCCTTGGGAAGGCTACAACTACGAAGACGCGATTTTGATTTCTGAAAGATTGGTACAGGATGATATCTATACCTCCATTCACATTGAAAAATATGAAATAGAGGCCAGACAAACCAAACTGGGACCAGAAGAAATCACCAGAGAAATTCCCAACGTCGGTGAAGACGCTTTGCGAAACTTGGATGAACAGGGAATCATCCGCATTGGTGCTTGGGTAGAAGCCGGGGATATCTTGGTAGGTAAAGTCACTCCCAAGGGTGAATCCGACCAACCACCAGAAGAAAAACTGCTACGGGCAATCTTCGGTGAAAAAGCACGGGATGTACGGGATAACTCCTTGCGCGTACCCAACGGTGAAAAAGGACGCGTCGTTGACGTGCGGATCTTTACCCGCGAACAAGGTGACGAACTGCCACCGGGAGCCAACATGGTAGTGCGGGTATATGTAGCCCAGAAGCGTAAAATCCAAGTTGGTGACAAAATGGCGGGACGCCACGGCAACAAGGGGATTATTTCCAAGATATTGCCGATGGAAGATATGCCGTATTTGCCCGATGGTTCGCCAGTAGACATCGTACTCAATCCCCTAGGCGTGCCTAGCCGGATGAACGTCGGACAGGTATTTGAGTGTCTGTTGGGTTGGGCTGGTCACATCATGGGAGTGCGGTTTAAGATTACGCCCTTTGACGAAATGTACGGTCAAGAGGCGTCCCGCACCATTGTGCATGGCAAGTTGCAAGAAGCACGGGATGAAACCGGCAAAAAATGGGTATTTAACCCAGATGACCCAGGCAAAATCATGGTGTATGACGGTCGTACGGGCGAACCCTTTGACCGACCAGTGACTGTGGGTGTGGCTTACATGCTGAAACTGGTACATCTAGTAGACGACAAAATCCACGCCCGTTCCACTGGCCCATACTCCTTGGTTACTCAGCAGCCCTTGGGTGGTAAGGCACAGCAAGGCGGCCAGCGGTTTGGAGAAATGGAAGTGTGGGCATTGGAGGCCTTTGGTGCAGCTTACACCTTGCAGGAATTGCTCACAGTTAAGTCTGATGATATGCAGGGGCGAAACGAAGCACTCAATGCGATCGTTAAAGGCAAAGCAATTCCTCGACCAGGAACGCCAGAGTCCTTTAAGGTGTTGATGCGAGAATTGCAGTCTTTAGGATTGGATATTGCAGTCCACAAGGTGGAAACCCAAACAGATGGCAGTACCGTAGATGTGGAAGTTGATTTGATGGCAGACAATAGTGCCCGTCGCACACCTCCACGCCCAACTTATGAATCTTTGAGCCGCGAGTCGCTGGAAGAAGAAGAGTAAAAGTAATGATGAATTATGAATGATGAATTAGGAAATGAGGAAACTCTTTTTGCATAATTCATACTTCATAATTCATAATTTCCACAATTGAATACCTTGAATAACGCGACAACAAAAGGTCGCATTGCTGGGGAAGAAGCTCCTTTCATAACTCATAATTCATAATTCATAATTTCGAGAGATGAGACACGCCCAAACTAATCAGTTTGACTACGTTAAAATCGGCTTGGCATCACCAGAACGCATACGAGTATGGGGCGAAAGAACATTGCCCAACGGTCAGGTAGTCGGTGAAGTTACTAAGCCAGAAACGATTAACTACCGAACTCTTAAACCAGAGATGGATGGTTTGTTCTGCGAGCGCATCTTTGGCCCGGCTAAAGATTGGGAATGCCATTGCGGAAAGTATAAAAGAGTACGGCACCGGGGAATTGTTTGCGAACGCTGTGGTGTGGAAGTCACCGAATCGCGAGTACGTCGCCACCGCATGGGCTATATTAAACTCGCCGCACCTGTAGCTCACGTTTGGTACCTCAAAGGTATTCCCAGTTATATTTCCATTCTGCTGGATATGCCCCTGCGGGATGTAGAGCAAATTGTGTATTTCAATTCCTATGTTGTTCTTAGTCCAGGTAATGCCGAAACCTTAAGTTATAAACAGCTACTCAGTGAAGACCAGTGGCTAGAAATTGAAGACCAGATTTACAGCGAAGATTCTACTTTGCAAGGTGTAGAAGTAGGCATTGGTGCAGAAGCTTTGCTGCGCCTACTAGCTGATATTAACCTCGAACAAGAAGCGGAAACTCTGCGGGAAGAGATCACTACCGCCAAAGGTCAAAAACGAGCGAAGCTAATTAAGCGCTTGCGGGTAATCGACAACTTTATCGCCACTGGTTCCAAACCAGAGTGGATGGTAATGACAGTAATTCCCGTAATTCCGCCGGACTTGCGCCCGATGGTACAGCTCGATGGTGGACGGTTTGCAACCAGCGATTTGAACGATTTGTATCGCCGGGTAATTAATCGTAATAACCGTCTAGCACGTTTGCAAGAAATTTTGGCTCCTGAGATTATTGTCCGCAACGAAAAGCGGATGCTGCAAGAAGCAGTAGACGCCTTGATTGATAATGGTCGGCGCGGACGGACAGTGGTAGGAGCAAATAACCGACCGCTGAAGTCTTTGTCAGACATCATTGAAGGTAAACAAGGGCGTTTCCGGCAGAACTTGCTGGGTAAACGGGTAGACTACTCCGGACGTTCTGTAATTGTAGTGGGGCCAAAGCTGAACATTCACCAATGCGGTTTGCCACGAGAAATGGCGATTGAGCTATTCCAGCCTTTCGTGATTCACCGTTTGATTCGCAGCGGCATGGTAAACAATATTAAAGCCGCGAAAAAGCTGATTTCACGATCTGACCCAAGTGTTTGGGATGTGCTGGAAGAGGTGATTGAAGGGCACCCAGTTTTGCTCAACCGTGCTCCTACCTTGCACCGTTTGGGTATTCAAGCTTTTGAACCAATTTTAGTGGAAGGAAGAGCCATCCAGCTACACCCATTGGTATGTCCGGCGTTTAACGCTGACTTTGATGGCGACCAAATGGCGGTACACGTACCGTTGTCTCTAGAATCACAAGCTGAGGCGCGGTTGTTGATGTTGGCTTCTAACAATATTTTGTCTCCAGCTACAGGTAAGCCAATCATCACACCCAGCCAAGATATGGTGTTAGGGTCATATTACTTAACCGCAGAAAACCCTGATGCTAAAAAGGGTGCGGGACGGTATTTTGCCTCTCTAGATGACGTAATTATGGCTTACGAGCAGGAGCAAATTGACCTGCACGCCTATATCTATGTCCGCTATGACGGTGAAGTCGAGTCAGACCAAGCAGACCACGAGCCACAAGAAGTCATCGAAAATGGCGATGGTAGCCGAACCAAGCTATATAAATACCGTCGAGTTAGAGAAGACGCTCAGGGAAATTTAGTTTCTCAGTATATATACACAACGCCAGGTCGTGTAATTTACAATAAAGCGATTCAGGAAGCGCTAGCAAGTTAGGAATTGTTGTTAGTTGTTAGTTGTTTGTTGTTTGTAACAACCAACTAACGACCAACCCTTCGGGTTCGGCAGTCGCTCATGGGGGGAACCCCCAAGACCGCGCTGCCTCACCATCAACTACCAACCACCAACAACTATTGACAAATGACTAACGACAAAATGATTTTCCGCAATCGCGTCGTTGACAAAGGTCAACTGCGAAATTTAATTTCTTGGGCGTTTACGCACTATGGTACAGCGCGGACGGCTGTGATGGCGGACAAATTAAAAGATTTGGGCTTCCGCTACGCTACCAAGGCTGGAGTTTCGATCAGTGTAGAAGATTTGATGGTGCCTCCTTCTAAGCGATCGCTCCTCGAAGCAGCAGAAGCAGAAATTCGCGCTACAGAAGAACGTTACCAACGTGGTGAAATCACAGAAGTTGAGCGCTTCCAGAAAGTAATTGATACCTGGAACGGTACTTCCGAAGCCCTGAAAGACGAGGTCGTTACCCACTTCAAAAAGACAAATCCCCTCAACTCCGTGTACATGATGGCATTTTCCGGAGCTAGGGGTAATATCTCCCAAGTCCGGCAATTGGTAGGAATGCGGGGACTGATGGCAGATCCGCAAGGGGAAATTATCGACTTGCCCATCAAAACAAATTTCCGGGAAGGACTTACCGTCACAGAATACATTATTTCTTCTTACGGTGCGCGTAAAGGATTGGTAGACACGGCATTGCGGACGGCTGACTCTGGTTATCTAACCCGCCGTCTGGTGGACGTTTCCCAAGATGTGATTATCCGGGAAATTGACTGCGGTACTACCAGGGGAATTCCCATCCGGGCAATGACCGAAGGTGGCAAAGTTATGATTAACCTTGCCACGCGCCTGATGGGACGGGTAGTGGGCGAGGATGTCATCCATCCGACGACAAAAGAAGTGATTGCACCACGAAATACGCCCATTTCTGACGATCTAGCCAAAATAATTGAAAAATCCGGAGTTACTGAAGTAGTTGTGCGATCGCCCCTGACTTGTGAAGCAGCGCGATCGGTATGTCAACACTGCTATGGCTGGAGTCTTGCCCACGCGAAAATGGTGGATTTAGGCGAAGCCGTAGGTATTATTGCCGCACAAAGTATCGGTGAACCGGGTACCCAGTTAACCATGCGTACTTTCCACACTGGGGGTGTATTCACTGGTGAAGTGGCAAAACAAGTACGTGCCGATATCGATGGTACTGTTCGCTTCCCCCGCAGGATACGGACAAGACCCTACCGTACCCGCCACGGCGAAGATGCCTTGTATGTGGAAGCCAACGCCACCTTGACTCTGGAAGCTAGCAATTCAGACTCAACCAACAAGGAAATTCCTGTCACCCAAGGTTCAACCCTGTATGTCACTGACGGACAACAGGTCAAGCTGGGACAGTTAATTGCAGAAGTGGCACTCGGCGGACGTACAACTCGTGCCAATACAGAAAAAGCTGTTAAAGACGTAGCTTCTGACTTAGCAGGGGAAGTCAAGTTTGCCGATGTCGTAGCAGAACAAAAAACCGACCGTCAAGGCAATACCACTACCACAGCGGCGCGGGGTGGTTTGATTTGGATTTTGTCAGGGGAAGTTTATAACTTACCACCTGGAGCCGAATTAGTAGTTAAAGAAAACGACACCGTCGCCAGCAATGGTGTTTTGGCAGAAACTAAGCTAACCACTCAGCATGGTGGCGTGGTGCGTTTGCCAGAAGCAACCCCAGGCAAGTCTACACGGGAAATTGAAATTATCACCGCTTCTGTAGTTTTAGACCAAGCTACCGTCACCGTTCAAAGCTCTCAAGGTAAAAATAACTACCTAGTCACTACTGGTAACAACCAAGTCTTTAACCTCAGGGCAACCCCGGGCACCAAAGTCCAAAATGGTCAAGTGGTAGCTGAGTTGATTGATGACCGCTATCGCACTACTACCGGTGGCATGCTGAAATATGCTGGTGTGGAAGTCCAGAAAAAAGGTAAAGCCAAGCAAGGGTATGAAGTGGTACAGGGAGGAACCCTACTGTGGATTCCAGAAGAAACCCACGAAGTTAACAAAGATATCTCCTTGCTGTTGGTAGAAGACGGTCAGTTTGTTGAAGCTGGGACTGAGGTAGTTAAAGATATCTTCTGCCAAAACAGTGGTGTGATCGAAGTCACCCAGAAAAACGACATTCTGCGGGAAGTGGTAATTAAGCCAGGCGAACTGCTAATGGTTGACGATCCAGAGGCAGTCATGGGCAAGGATAATACCTTTGTTCAACCTGGTGAGGAATTGCTGGGACAAGTTGTCAACGAACTGCGGTATATCCAGTATGTGGAAAGCCCAGAAGGTCCAGCCCTGTTGAGTCGTTCGGTAGTTGAGTATGCCGTACCGGATCACCCTGATGTCCCATCTACGACATCAGTAAGTCAACAAGCCGCACGTTCGATTCAATTGCGGGCTGTACAGCGACTGCCTTATAAAGATTCTGAGCGGGTTAAGTCTGTTGAAGGTGTGGAACTGCTGCGAACCCAACTGGTATTGGAAATCGAACAAGAAGGCGAACAAGACCATACCGCTTCTCCCTTGGCAGCAGATATTGAATTGGTGGCTGATAGCAATGATCCAGAAATTCAGCGCTTGCAGCTAGTGATTCTGGAGTCCTTGACGGTGCGTCGGGATATTGCTGCTGATGCCACTCAAGGTAGTACCCATACAACGCTTGAGGTTGAAGACGGACAAACGATTGCTCCAGGTGCTGTGGTGGCACGTACCCAAATCTTGTGTAAAGAAGGCGGTATTGTACGGGGCGTACAAAAAGGTACGGAAGCCGTTCGTCGTTGTTTGGTATTGCGTCAACAACACGACATGATCAAGATACATTCTACTGTCCAGCCCAAATTAAAAGTGGGTGACTTGGTAGTAGAAGGTACAGAAATTGCTCCAGGAGTCTTGGCCGAAGAATCTGGACAAGTCGTAGCAGTGCAAAAAGCAGAACGCAAAGGAGAAGTTTCAGCTGAAGAATCAGCACTTACTGCTCAAAACTACTCTGTCACCCTCCGCGTCGGTCGTCCTTACCGCGTCAGCGCTGGCGCTGTCTTGCAGGTAGAAGATGGTGATTTGGTGCAGCGCGGTGATAACTTGGTACTGCTGGTGTTTGAACGCGCCAAGACGGGAGATATCATTCAAGGTTTGCCTAGGATTGAGGAACTGCTCGAAGCTCGTAAACCAAAAGAGGCGTGTATTCTAGCAAAAAGAGCGGGGGAAGTCAAGGTAATCTATGGCGATGGCGATGAAGCGATCGCAGTCAAAGTGATCGAACCCAACGGCGTAGTCACAGATTATCAAATCGGGCCTGGACAGAACTTGGTAGTTACAGATGGACAAACGGTGAGTGCAGGGCAGCCACTGACAGATGGCCCGGCTAATCCGCACGAAATCTTGGAAGTCTTCTTTAACCTTGGTTCTGAAGATGGAGTTTACGCCTGTGCCAGCCATGCCTTACAGAAGGTGCAAACCTTCCTGGTGAATGAAGTGCAATTGGTGTATCAGTCTCAAGGCATTGATATTGCCGATAAGCACATTGAAGTGATTGTCCGGCAGATGACCTCGAAAGTACGAGTAGATGATGGCGGTGATACCACTATGCTGCCTGGTGAGTTGGTAGAACTGCGCCAAATTGAACAAGTAAACGAAGCTATGGCCATCACTGGTGGTGCGAGAGCCCAATACACTCCCGTATTGTTAGGTATTACTAAAGCATCTTTGAATACCGATAGCTTCATTTCTGCCGCATCCTTCCAAGAAACAACTAGGGTATTGACCGAAGCAGCCATTGAAGGTAAATCTGACTGGCTGCGTGGTTTAAAAGAAAACGTAATTATCGGACGATTGATTCCCGCAGGAACAGGCTTTAATACCTATGAAGAACCTGGCATAGTCGAAGACTACGCAGAGGGAATTAGTAGTAGCGTCTTGGATGAAGTTGAAGATCCGTTAGATATGGTGCTGGATGACCGTACAGCCCGCACCTATAACTTGGATTCTCCAACTCTTGGGGTAGGGGAACCTACATTTGGTAGCAGACGCGTAGAAAATTCGATTTTGGATGATGATGACTTGATTCCTGGTGAAATCAACGACCTAACAGAAGACGAAGAAGAAGACGATTACGACGAGGACGACTACGACGACGAAGACGAAGAATAAACCAACACCACCCGCGGACTTGGGGCATAGGGCATAGGGCATGAGGCATAGGGCATGGGGCATAGGGCATGGGGCATAGGGCATAGGGCATGGGTTTTCTCCCCAATCCCCAATCCCCATTGCCCCTAATCCCCACTCCCTTGCGGTCGTGGGGGCCCCGAGTTCCCCAATCCCCAATC
The DNA here is from genome assembly GCF_013388695.1 of Fischerella sp. Classification (NCBI taxonomy): domain Bacteria; kingdom Bacillati; phylum Cyanobacteriota; class Cyanophyceae; order Nostocales; family Hapalosiphonaceae; genus Fischerella; species Fischerella sp. The sequence goes on along the minus strand of NZ_JACAEU010000128.1, from coordinate 15,839 downwards.
CCCGATTCCCAAAAACTCCATCCTCTTGTGGGTGGAGTTTTTTATTTTCTTTGTGTGCAAAAGATAAAGGTAGGAAGAAAAATAAGTAGATAGACATAAATAAAGTAAAAATAGGGCGGGCTAGACGCCCACCCCACAAGAACAACAAATCTCTTGTGGGGTGGAGAGAAGTTGCCGGGGAGATGTTCTTTTCGGCAAACTTCGGGGCATCCTGCCCGCCTTGTCAAAAAATAAGCACTTTATGTTTAATTACGTCCACCTACTTAATATTCATATAATGTTTATGAGATTTTTATACGTTATTGTGTTATGAAATCATCTGACTGAATTATTTAGAAAATAAGAGAGTTGTTAGCGGTTAATAGTTTTGTATTTTGTTTATTTCTTATTTCATTTAACCTACAATCAATACAGGTGACTTAATATAGAAGGCAATTGTGCCATCAAAACGGATAATTGTTATCCAAATACTTGACACCTAATTTATCTGTACTTGCTTACTTTGTTGAATTTTTCTTGCTCGTATCCTCTCAGAAAGATGTATCTGTTAAATCAGTGACAGATTTTTTTCTGAAAAATTGAATAAGTATATTTACTATGCTAAATGATGATTAAAGTTTTTTGAAAACACTCGCTCAAAATTTATCTCATACTTGTGAAAATATTAATTTTTGCTTGATAGTATTTATGAAAGTTCAATTATATTTTGTTTTCATCGCTGAAAATAAGTTAAAATTAGGTACTCGATAACCACGTTATCTAACTCACCACTTGGTAACAAGTGGTGGCAGTAGCCTGAAGTTTAGTCTGTCCCCAAAGGACTATATTGCTAGAGGTAAGAACCTGTGAATGGCTAAAATTCAAGGGTTTAAATGTAGACACCCGACCGCCTAGGTCTACAAAAAATGTTAGCTAGTAAATTAGAAAAATAAGCAAAAATTATAGAACAGACTCTAACCATTTGATACAAGGAAGACTAATTGTGAAAACCGCCATCCTGCAAAGTATGAAGAATGGCAAATGTAAACAAGTTGAATATTGGTAAGTTTAGTCTCAGTAGTAATTAGCTTTGCTTTCTTGATTACTTCTGAGTCAACCAAAAATCAACTAAGACTATCGCATCGCAGTTTAGTCTTCCGATTGGGAAAACCATGTGCTAAAAGCTGTGGAAGTATCAAAAAAATCCAGGTTAAGCTAGAAAAGAGAGTAGGTGTTAGCTACCGAAACCCCTTGGGGCAAGGAGCAAGACTCATTCTCAGGCGGGAATATTCTAAAGTTGGCATTGTCCTTACTCCATGCTGCGAATCATTACTCAGCAGGCAGACGTCAGATCGGAATTACAAAGGATCTGCGATCGCACCCATGATGAACAGGTGCTTCATAAAGAAGCAACAGTGCGGGAAGTGTTGCAAGCGGTGAAGCGCCAAGGTGATAGAGCTGTATTGCATTATACGGGAGAATTTGATCATCAAATTCTCAAGCCAGAAGAAATGCGCGTTACAGGCTCAGAACTAGATGCTGCCTACCAACAGGTCTCCAAAGAACTGCTGGAAGCAATTCAGCTAGCTTGTCGCCAAATTGAAGCATTTCACCGCCAACGAGTGCCAAAAAGCTGGGTACACTTTGGCGATGATGATGTAGTACTGGGTAAACGTTATACCCCTGTAGATCGGGCGGGAATTTACGTACCTGGTGGTCGCGCCGCATATCCGAGTACAGTATTGATGAATGCGATTCCAGCAAAGGTAGCGGGAGTCCCACATGTGGTGATGGTAACACCACCAGGAGCCGGAAAAACGCTCCCCCCAGCAGTATTAGTAGCTGCCCAAGAAGTCGGGATACAGGAGATTTATCGGGTAGGAGGAGCGCAGGCGATCGCTGCTTTAGCCTACGGTACAAAAACGATTCCAAAAGTAGATGTTATTACCGGGCCGGGTAATATTTATGTAACACTAGCAAAAAAACTTGTCTACGGGACAGTTGGTATAGATTCTTTGGCAGGGCCAAGCGAAGTGCTAATTATTGCCGATGAAACTGCAAATCCCGTCCATGTGGCAGCAGATATGCTAGCGCAAGCCGAACACGATCCAATGGCGGCGGCAATCTTACTGACGACCGATCCGGCTCTAGCTAAGAACGTGCAAGTTGCAGTGGAAAGACAGCTGGTGGATCACCCCAGACGCACCCTAACAGAGAAAGCACTTGCTCACTATGGCTTGATTGTGATTGTAGAATCCCTGGAAGCGGCAGCCGAACTATCCAACGAATTTGCCCCCGAGCATCTAGAGTTGGAAGTAGAAGATCCTTGGGCAGTACTACCACTTATTCGCCATGCTGGTGCAATTTTCTTGGGTTATTCCACACCGGAAGCTGTAGGAGACTACATTGCTGGACCCAACCATACCTTACCAACTTCTGGTGCAGCCCGCTATGCTTCGGCATTGGGAGTAGAAACTTTCCTTAAACACTCAAGCATTATCCAATATTCGCAGACTGCACTAGAAAAAGTCGCAGGTGCAATTGATGCTCTTGCCACTGCCGAAGGCTTACCTTCGCACACTGACTCTGTCAGACGTCGAGTTCAAAAAGAAGAATAAATCAGGGAGTAGTTAGTAGATAGTAGTTAGTAGATAGTAGTTAGTAGATAGTAGTTAGTAGATAGTGATAGTAGATAGTAGTTAGTAGATAGTAGATAGTTGTTTGTTTTTGACCACTAACCACTAACCACCATCCACTAACCACTAACCACTAACCACCAACCACCAACCACCAACCACCAACCACTAACCACTAACCACTAACCATCAACTAAATAATTATTAATTTTTTTCTATAGTTTTGACCAAAATCAAATTATGGCGTCAAACTGAAAGTTTAAAGCTACACAAACTCAGTTCCATCTTGGAAAAAGTAACTGTAGCTGCCAATCACCTATCCATAGTAAATTTTAATTTCAGGGGTCTACTCTTTTGGAGACACAAGCAGTGTTAAAGACTATTTTGGTAGCTCTGGACGCTTCAGGTATTGCAGAGCGAGTCATTGAGAGTTTAAACGACTTGGTACTGCCAAAAGATGGTAAACTCATCCTTTGTCATGTTTTTCCGCCTCCAGAGTCAGAAATGGAACTACCTGCTGATCGCCCTCACTCAGAGTCACTAGCACTTTCTTATCTACACATCGAAAAACAACTGCAAGCCTACCAAGCCCAGTTGCCTGTTGAAAGTGAAATTGAACTAGTCACCGGCGATCCAGCAGAAGAAATTATTCGCCTTGCTAATATTTATAAGGCTGATTTGATTGTGATTGGCAGTCGCGGACTAACTGGTATGAACCGAATTGTCCAAGGCTCAGTGAGTAGCCAAGTGGTAGAAGAAGCCCATTGTTCAGTAATGGTGGTGAAGCCAAGATAAAAAGTCATCAGCGTTGGATAATAATATCCGCTGAGGCTTGATTTCAATTAGTATGTATATTATCAGACTTATCGACTAACAGAAGTCAAAGCGTTGCAGGAAAACATCTCTGGCTGAGCTAGCAGATAAGTCTATTCTCATAGAGTGTATGGGCTGCGTTTGCCTGTATTTAGGTAATCATGCCGAAATCTAAAAAAACTTCTAATCAACAAATAAATCTCAGCGATCCGCAATATTATCTGAACCGTGAGTTAAGCTGGCTAGAGTTTAATAGCAGGGTACTGCATGAAGCGATAGACCCACGCACGCCTCTGCTCGAACGTCTCAAGTTTTTAGCCATCTTTAGTTCTAACCTAGATGAATTTTTCATGGTGCGTGTTGCAGTTTTAAAGCAACAGGTAGAAGCAAAAGTCAGTCGATTAAGTTTTGATGGTCGCACGCCGCAACAGCAGCTAGATGAGATTAGTTTTTTCCTACGTCCTCTGATAGCCCAACAACACCAACATTTTGAAGAAGTACTGCGACCACTTTTAGCAAATCATGGCATCCATATTTTGGATTACATAGATTTGACAGAAAAACAGCGGAAATATTTAGATAATTATTTTGAGGAGCAAATATTTCCTGTTATAACTCCCCTCGCTGTTGATCCCAGCCATCCTTTTCCCTACATTTCCAATCTCAGCTTAAATCTGGCAGTTGTAGTTAAAAACCCAGAAACAGAAGAAGAATTATTTGCCAGAGTCAAAGTCCCGACTGTTATACCAAGATTTTTGGCTTTACCACCAGAGTTGGGAATTCAGCACCAAGGTAAACCTGCCCTCTGGGCTGGTATACCTTTGGAACAGGCGATCGCCCATAATTTGGAGTCCCTATTTCCAGGGATGAACATTCAGGAATATCATCCCTTCCGGATTACTCGTGACGCCGACTTGGAATTAGAAGAAGATGAAGCCGACGATTTACTACTTTTAATTGAGCAGGAACTACGAAAACGGCGGGTTGGTGGTAATCCCGTCAGGATAGAAATTCAATCCCAAACTCCTGAAGTTATACGCAACCGACTGTTGCAAGATTTGGAATTATCAGAAAACGACATCTATGAAGTAGATGGTCTTTTAGGACTGCGCGACTTGATGTATTTTATGTCTGTGCCAGTGCCAGCAGAACTTAAAGACCCACCCTGGCAATCGGTCGTGCCTATCCGCTTACAACGCATTCGCGAACCAAATATAGGTTCGGAAATTCTAGAAATAGAGGAAGGAAAAGACTTTTTTGCTGTCATTCACGAACGGGATTTACTAGTTCACCATCCCTATCAATCTTTTTCGGCATCGGTAGTGCGTTTTATTACTAGTGCTGCCCATGACGCGAATGTCTTGGCAATTAAGATGACCCTTTATCGTACCTCCGGTGATTCACCAATAGTTAATGCTTTAATTGCTGCTGCTGAAAATGGCAAACAGGTATCTGTATTGGTGGAACTGAAGGCACGGTTTGATGAAGAGAATAATATTTACTGGGCAAGGCGTTTAGAAAGCGTCGGCGTTCATGTTGTTTACGGTCTGGTCGGTCTGAAAACCCACTGTAAACTCGTCATGGTCGTGCGGCGCGAACAAGACCGCATCCGTCGCTACGTACATATTGGTACTGGCAACTACAATCCGAAAACGGCACGACTTTATACCGACTTAGGATTATTTACCTGCCAAGAAGAACTAGGGGCAGATGTCACAGATGTATTCAACTTCTTGACGGGATACTCGCGACAAAAGTCTTATCGAAAGTTGTTGGTTGCGCCTGTGAATATGCGCGATCGCTTCGTTGGCTTAATCCAAAGAGAAATCGAAAATGCTCAAAATGGGCTTTCTGGTCGGATTGTTGCCAAAATGAATTCTCTAGTCGATCCGCAAATTATTTCTACACTATATAAAGCTTCTCGCGTTGGTGTACAAATCGACCTGATTGTGCGGGGTATTTGCTGTTTGCGTCCTGGGCTGAAAGACATCAGTGAAAATATTCGCGTGATTAGTATTGTCGGTCGCTTTTTAGAACACTCCCGAATTTTTTATTTTTATAACAATGGTCAGGAAGAAATTTTTATTGGTAGCGCGGATTGGATGCCCCGGAATTTAGATCGTCGGGTGGAAGTAATTACCCCAGTACAAGACCCAGATATTGCTAAAGACTTGCAAGAAATATTGGGAATTATGCTAGCAGATAACCGCCAAGCCTGGGAATTACAAGCAGATGGCAGCTATATTCAAAGGCGTCCTGGTGAAGATTGTCCAGAAGTTAGCTCACAAAAAACCCTGATGTCTATGGCTTTAAACTCGCCCGCGATCGCCTCAACTCTGATTAATTCAAAAAAGAACTCTGTCGATCTTGATAGCTAGCTAAAAAGCAGCTTCAAAGCAATTATCATAAATGCAAAAAATTTATTCAACCATAGGATAGAGTTTGTTCTGGTATTTGTTCCCATAAACTATAAAGGTTGTTGTAAATTGACCTTTAGTTTGCTTGGATGTTGATGTTGTCTTGTGAGTCTTCTACCTTGCGCGTTTTAGTGGTTGACGATCACGAACTAACGCGTTTAACCCTGCAATTAATTTTTTCCGCTCAGGAAGATATTCAAGTTGTAGGGTTAGCCAGTAATGGTCAAGAAGCCATAGAAATGGTAAAGCGTCACGAGCCTGACGTGATTGTTCTAGATTTGCAAATGCCAGTCATGGATGGCTGGAGTGCGTCTTCTGAGATTAAAGCTATTGCTCCTGAGACTCAGATTATTGCCTATTCCTCTATAGATGACCTGAAATTTCAAGAAGCAAAAGCAAGAGCTAGTTTAGACGCTTTTTGCAAAAAGGATGTACCGACTACAGAACTAGTTTCTTTAGTCAAGCAGTTGGGACAACGTATAGCTAATGGTTCAGTGAGAGGATAAATGACACAGCTAAGAGACTCGGCTAAGCCAAAAAAGATAGAACTTTGGGAACCTGGAAATTTGGAACTAATACAAAAGGCGTCGATAGAACCGAAAGTTAGCGGTTGCTACCGACGCCAGTATTTATTTTTGTAACTTAGTTAGGCTTACATTAGGGTTCCATTTCTGGAAAGGTGCGTCTATATTCATCTATTAACTCATCCATTTCTTCCAAAGCCTGATTTACGTCCACTCTCAAAGTTCCTAGATTTGGTTGCTCTAGTAAGTTAAGCAAGTACTCTCGTTTACTTTGAATTTGGGCAATTCGTTCTTTGATCATCTGTGGGTCCATTATCTTATTTCCGTCTGAAACTCTCCTCACATTTAAAGTTAACTCAAAAAAACCGAGACTTTCGTTATCCTCTTCCCTAATCTGTGAGCGATCGCCGATGATAATAAAACTGAGCTGCTAAGAATTACAACTTAAGATCATGTTTCGCCAAGTTTCTTTGGGAATGCTGGGTTTAACCATCGGCGGTATCTTAACCATCATCGGCATCGCCGCCTACGCTAACGATAATGCCACTCTCAATCTGATTGGATTTTTTTACGGGATTCCGCTAGTCCTAGGAGGACTGGCACTCAAAGCTAATGAACTCAAACCCGTACCCTTCAGCAAAGCCACTACGCCGCAAGTTTTGGCACTGCGGGAGCAGCAAGCCACTACGACTCAAAATAAAATTCGCAAAGACATCACCCGCTACAGCTATGGTCAAAACGCCCATTTCGAGCGGGCTTTATCTTACTTAAGTCTAAGTTCTTCAGACAATGAGTTACCAGTCCTCACAGGGTTAAGAGAAGAAGAAATCAACGAAAATTACGCCTTAATTTTAGAATTTGATTCGCCGCTGATACCAATTGACGTTTGGCAGCAAAAACAAGAAAAAATGACTAATTATTTTGGCCCTGGAGTGAAAGTTGAAGTCACACAACCAGGTGAAAATAAAATTGAACTGGCACTAATTACCACTTCAAAATAGTCATTGGTCATTAGTCATTAGTCATTGGTTGTTAGTTGAAAAAAGACAACTGACAACTAACTTTTAACAAAGGACAAAGGACTAATGACAAAAAATTTATTTTTCTAAGCGAACAGCGTACCACTGTAAATATTGTCCGCGACCCACATCTAATTCGCAGGTTGTGTCAAGCAAATATTTGGCTCTTTCTTCTACGGAATTAAATGACCGTAAATCAGGTGGTAAATTCTGAAAATCTATTTTTTGCAAAATTACCTGCAATTTTTCTAATAACTCTGATGCTGTCAGAAATTGTTCTGCTTGATTTGTTTCTAAAACAACAAAGTGGTCTTGCTGATACATTAATGGATCTGGCATAACAAATATTTGTTAGGTTTATTGACACTTATTTAATTATATGATTTGACCTACAATTCAGTAATTGTACTAAAAAATTAGCGTTTTTACCATACCAAAGCGTATAGTTTTTCACGCATTCTTTAAGTATTAAAGATTTATCATGTACTTGCCGCAGTGGGGCATTTTTTGATTCTGACTCAATTTGGTGTCCAAACTAACAGCGGAACTCAAGACTTTAGGTACACGATTGAAGTTTTTAAAAAAATAGCAATTGCTTGTTTGTAGTTGGGAAAGATAAATAGTACATTTCCCTACCTTGCTGGTGCGTGGTAGGACAAAAAAGATAAAACTGCCTTTGCTATCTACATGGGTTTATCTATGCAAACTATTTATCTACTACAAGCTTGGCTATACAAAATTAGGCATTCTAGAGTGCAACAGGAGCTAAAGCTGATACAGAATAGCTGCATCCTGCAACTTTCGGCATTAATGCAGGAGCATATTCACCTTCCTTGCTTTGCCACAATGCAGTGAAATCAGCATTTATACCGTTTTTAAAGGTTTTAATAGACCAGATTTTTATTTTCTGTGAAAAGCAACTCATGTCAGGCATAAGCCCATTTACTTCTATTTCCAACAAACCCCATCTGATTCTCGTAGCTGATGATGATACGACCATGCGACTACTGTTGCGTGAAGCGATGGAACAAGAAGGTTATCGAGTAGTTGAGGTCAGTAATGGTAAGGAATGTTTAGATGCTTATACCGCTGTCAAACCAGATTTAGTTTTGCTAGATGCCGTGATGCCTGTGATGGATGGTTTTACTTGTTGTCATGAATTGCTCCAGATTGCCAAGAAGAATTTGGTGCTAGCACTCGCATCCGTTGATAGCGGATCTTCTTTTGGCAATAATTTGATTTCCATCTTGTGGGATCGCACTCCTATATTGATGATTACGGGATTGGACGATCCTGATTCGGTAGATCGTGCTTTTGAGGCGGGAGCAAGCGATTTTGTTACCAAACCAATTCATTGGGCTGTATTGCGCCGACGAGTAAGACGGTTATTACAACAAGGGCAAGTATACAAACAGTTAGAAGCTGCTAACCATGCTTTGCAGCAACTTGCCAATGAAGATGGTTTGACTGGGTTGGCTAATCGCCGTTGCTTCGACCAACATTTAAATTCTCAGTGGTTGGAACTAGCTCAACAGCGATCGCCAATTTCACTGATTTTGTGCGATATTGATTTTTTTAAACTGTATAACGATAAATATGGTCATCCAGCAGGAGATGCCTGCTTGCAAAATGTGGCTGGTGTCTTAAAGCATACAGCTCAAAAAAATCTGGATTTAGTGGCACGTTACGGCGGTGAAGAATTTGCTGTAATTTTGCCATATACTCATGCTTCTGGTGCAGTTCATGTTGCAGCTGCAATGCAGGCTGGAGTTAGAGAATTAAAAATCGTTCATTCTGGCTCTGCCGTTAGTGAGTATATTACTCTCAGTTTAGGAATCGCCACTATTATTCCTAGTTTTGAGTCTTCACCATTAGCTTTGATTGAGGCAGCTGACAAGGCTCTGTATCAGGCTAAAGCAGAAGGGCGCGATCGCTTTATCATCAAACAGATTTAAAATTTTTAAGCTTTAAAATTCAAAAACTTAAAACCCTAATTTGACAAATTATTTAAATAACTAAAATTTTTTAATCGAATACAGCTAATAGGGTAGTGAGGATTGGGGATTGGGAATAGGTGAAAATTATGAATTATGAATACTGAATGCTAAATATTTCATAATTCATAATTCATAATTCATAATTTTTATGCCCTAGTCCCTAATCACTTCACTTGCTGTTGCCGTTACCACCATTACCACTGTTAGTAGTCAGGATGCGTTCAGCAAGTTTGTCGGGTACTTCTTGGAGATGGTCAAATTCCCAGTGGAAGGAACCAACACCGAGAGTTTGCGATCGCAATTCCACGATAAAGTTTTGCATCTCAGCTTGCGGTAAGTAAGCTGTGATACTATCCCAACCTTGCCAATCATGTATGGCTTCGTAACCCAAAATCTGCCCCCGTCTGCCAGTCACCAATTGCATAACTTTAGAGGTAAATTCACTGGGGGTAGTTACTTGCACCCGGATAATTGGTTCTAGGAGGGTGGGTTGACACTGCGGTATTCCCGTTTGCATTGCTAGGCGGGCAGCTTGCTTAAACGCTTGTTCGGAACTATCAACGCTGTGATAAGAACCATTGGTTAGCGTTACCGCCACATCCACTACTGGGAAACCCAAGGGGCCATGGGCGAGAAATTCCCGCACGCCCATTTCCACGCCAGGGATGTACTGTTTGGGAACCACGCCACCCACGATTGTTTCACTAAAGTTAAAGCCTTCGCCGCGGGCTAACGGTTTGATGTCGAGATAAACATCGCCAAACTGACCGTGACCGCCACTTTGATGCTTATAGCGCCCGTGAACCGATGAAGTTGGTTTGCGGATGGTTTCTTTATAAGGCACTTGTGGCAAGTGGGTTGTCATCGGCAGATTATATTTGCGGCGCAGACGGTCTAGGGCTACTTGCAAATGAATTTCGCCTTGACCCCAAAAGATAACTTCGTGGGTGTCGCCGTGTTGTTCCCAAGCAAGTGATGGATCTTCTTCTAGTAGCTTACTAAGAGCACCACTTAGCTTCACTTCATCGTTGCGCTTTTCGGGAGTAATAGCGAGGGCATAAACTGGTTCTAATTGTTCGGCTTTGGGTAATTCTATAGCCGACTGCTGATTAGTAGATAGTGTATCCCCAGTCTTTATACCCTCCATTCGGCTCAAAGCGACAATTTCTCCAGCGCCAGCTTGATTAATTTGCTGTAACTGTTGCCCCATCATCCGGTAAATACCACCAGTACGAATGCCGTTGAGGACTATACCATCACTTAATTTACCTTGCCAAACACGCACTAGGGAAAGTTTGCCACCTTGAGGAGTGTAGTAAGTTTTTAGCACCTGCGCCACGGTTGTGTCGCCTGTTTTAGTACCACGTAAGCGACGTTCAGCTGTGGTTTCTGGTTCAGGGGCTTCCCGTACCAAGGCTTCTAGTAGGGGTCTGACGCCATAATCTTGTTCAGCAACACCAAAGAATACTGGCACTACCAAATCTGCCCCTAATTCCATTTTCAAATCTTTGAGGATTTCCTCTTGGGGCGGTTCAATATCTTCTAAAAGTTCTTCTAGTAAGTGGTCGTCAAAATTTGCTAAGGCTTCGAGCATTTCTGCTCGGGCAATGTGTTCTTCTTCTTTCAGTTCTTCGGGAAACGGGACGGGGTCAGCAGGTGCGCCTGGATGATAATGATAAGCCTGTTCGGTAACTAAGTCGATAAAACCAATTAGCTGTTCCCCTCGCATGATCGGATATTGGTGCGCTACTAGGGGACGGCTAGAAACAGCTTTGAGAGCGTGCAGTGTCTCCAAGACGTGGATATTCGCCCGATCCATTTTGTTGACAAAGACAAGGTGAGGAATTTCCCAATCGTCGAGGAATTTAAACAGAGGGGCGAGAGTGAGGACGCGATCGTTGATGGGTTCGCAAACTACAATTGCTGCATCGACTCCGATCAGGGCATTGTAGGTTTCTTGAGCAAATTCTACACTTCCCGGACAGTCAATAAAAGTGAAGCGGGTGCCATTATACTCAGTACTAGCAGCACCCACTTCTACACTCATCTGGCGATCGCGCGCTTCTTGAGCGCTATCGCCCACAGTGTTACCATCCTTGACACTGCCCTTGCGGGAAATGGCTCCTGCCACAAATAACAAACTTTCTAGTAAAGTGGTTTTCCCACTTAAATAAGGACCGACAATTGCTACATTTCGCGAACCCGAGTTTACTTTTTCGTTCATAAAACCTTCCTTACGGTCTGGCACACTTAACCGCGTTATGTTTGAGTTATGAAGAGATCAAAACGGCTATTTAAGGAATTATCCCGTCTTTAATTTGACATTAACTCGCCTTTAACCAAGCAGCAAAAAATCGTATCCTGTTGTAAGATTTGGGTCATTAAAAGTTAAATTTTACAAATTTAGATTTATAAAATTAAAGATTAATAGATTGATTGCAACTGTAACCAAATATTTGTAAAGAAAACGTAACTAAAAGTGGAGTTATTGCTGAGATAGTTATTTACCATCAGACCAGCAGATTTTAAAACCTGGTTTCTCAGGTTTTATTTGTATAGCTGCAAATCAAAATTTTATAAGCAAACCCTACAATATTTACCAATCAACAACCGATGCGAACATCACTTTACAAAGACTATCTTCTCACGTCAGCAAGCTTAATCTTCCTAAGTGGAACGATTCTCATCCCCTCCCCTACTCTCTCCCTGGAGTTAAAACCCCAGTCCATCCCCTCTTCTCCTCCTGTCTTACTAGCACAAACTGATAATAAAAACGCTACAAACTATTTAAATCAAGGTTTACAGGCTGTTCAGGCAGGTAAAATACCAGATGCGATCGCTGCCTTTCGTCAAGCTGCTGAGTTAGATCCTAGCTTAGCCCCAGCTCACTACAATTTGGGGTTAGCACTGCGGCAAGCTGGACAATTACAACCAGCAGCCGATGCATTTTATCGAGCCACTCAAGCCGATCCCAAGTTTGCTCTGGCTTATGCCAATTTGGGTGGCGCATTGTTGGAAGGAAAGAATTTACAGCAGGCAAATGATTACTTACAAAGAGCGTTAGAACTCGATCCGAAACTGGGAGTTGCTCATTACAATTTGGGGTTAGTTAGAGAGCAGCAACAAAATTGGGATAAAGCGATCGCATCCTTTAAAAAAGCAATGGAATATAGTAAAAATGCTCCAGAACCAGCCTACCATCTGGGCGTGTGTTATCTCCAGCAAGGCAAAATAGATAAAGCCAAAGATGCCTTTCGCAAAGCAGTACAAATTAATCCTAAATATCCAGAAGCCTACTACAGTCTTGGTTCGATTTTATATAGTCAAAACAAGTTAAGAGATGCCTTAGAAGCTTTTAGAAAATCAGCCGAAGCTAACTCCAACTATCCCAATGCCTATTATGGTGCAGGGTTAGTTTTTATACAGCTTAATCAATATGGAGATGCGGCGCAGGTTTTGCAGTACGCCAGAGATTTATACAAAGCCCAGAATAATCCCGAGTGGACAAATAAAGCTGAACAATTGTTGCAACAAGCACAAAGAATGAATTAAGGATCGGGGATCTGGGATCGGGGATTGGGAATTGGGCATTGGGCATTGGGCATTGGGAATAGGTGAAAATTATGAATGCTGAAAATTTCATAATTCATAATTCATAATTCATAATTCATAATTTTTATGCCCCATGCCCCAGTCCCTAATCCCTAGTTCTGTCAAAATAAAAGTGTTGGGTGGACTGGCTGGTGTGTCAACAGTTGTCCCAATACAAATGGAAAAGTTCATGAGGAAGCGCCCCAAAAGCCAATTTTTGTTATGCGATCGCTGGTTTGACCGACATTGGATAGTCCGCCACATGGAGGCCTTCCAAGATTTGATTGTGATTGTTCTGTGTCTAAGTTTGTTCAGCGTCATGCTCTTGCAACTGCGGGGAATCTTTGTCGCCCTTACCCAGACACTGGACTATAAACATGTGACTGCCAAAATCTTATTCATCTTGATTTTGGTGGAACTATTTCGACTACTCATGATTTACTTGCAAGAACACAGCATTGCTGTGGGTGTAGCAGTTGAAATCACAATTGTATCTGTACTGCGAGAAGTCGTTGTTCACGGAGCACTGGATATTTCTTGGATTAAAGTCGCATCAATTTGTGGCTTATTGTTTGTTTTGGGTGCCTTGCTAATTGTCTGTGCCAAGACACCCCACATGGATTGTATGAGCGCAAACACAAAATTTTGCCCGATTGTGTACCTTGAGGGCAATCAAGAACAAAAAGAGCGTGAATTTGAGCATTCACGTCATCGCCAAGAAATTAGGTAAAAGGGACTGGGGACTGGTGATTAGGTGGGGGCATGGGGCAAGGAGCATAAAAATTATGAATTATGAATTATGAATTATGAATTATGAAATTTTCAGCATTCATAATTTTCACCTATTCCCAATGCCCAATCCCCGATTCCCAATCATCAGAAGGGTGTGTGAGCTGTAGCATAATGCACCCTCTTTAGTTGTATTCGTGCATACGCTTTTGGACAGATGAATACCTCTGTTAGAGCGAGTAGAAGTGAATATAGGAATTCTAAAGGAGGGTGAATCAATGACTCAAACTACAGAAAACAGACAGTCTCAAAATCCGATTAGCAACCTGGAGTATGACTTTCTCACCGTGTTGCACAATAAAGGCCAAGCTATCAAAGCTTACGACACATACATCCAAGACGCACAACAAGCAGGTTCTCAGCCTTGTGTAGAACTGTTCCAAAAGCTGCGCCAGTCTGATATTGAGCAAGCACAGGAAATCCGTCGCCATCTTCTGGAAGTAATGCAGAAAGGTAAGATGTAAAGTTGGTGATATAAAGCGATCGCTTTTTTTGCAAGAAGCAATAAAAGAGCGATCGCGATTTTTTAAATATTTATAGAGACCAGCACAAAACAAATAATATTCAATTTATACGATTAAAACTTATCGCTCAATTCTTTCAAATCATGATCCACCATTAACTCTACCATTTGTTCAAAGGAATACTGCGGTTTCCAACCAAGCTCTGCTTTAATCTTGTAAATACAGCCAACTAACTGCACAGGTTCATCAGGGCGGTAAAATGCAGGGTCAACAGACACATAATCATCCCAATTCAACCCCACGCAGTTAAAAGCACACTCGACTAACTCTCGCACCGAATGAGTTTCACCACTGGCAATAATATAGTCATCTGGTTTGTCTTGCTGCAACATTAACCACATCGCATATACTGCATCTTTGGCGTAGCACCAATCACGGCGTGCATCTAAATTACCGAGTTTTAATTCTTTGGCTAAACCGAGTTTAATCATTGCTACGCTGTGCGTAACCTTGCGAAATACAAACTCTGTACCACGACGAGGAGATTCGTGGGTATAGGTGATACCGCAGCAATTAAAAAGGTTGTACTTTTGGCGATAGTTGGCTGTCATCCAATGGGCGTAAGCTTTGGCCACACCGTAGGGATTACGGGGACGAAAAGCGGTGCGTTCTGTTTGAGGAGATTCGTCGGGTTGACCAAAAACTTCGCTACTGGAAGCCTGGTAAAATCTAGCATCTGGTTTACAGCGTCGAATCGCTTCTAGAAGGCGCGATACTCCTAAGGCTGTGTATTCGGCGGTAAGAGCTGGTTGTGTCCAGGAAAGGGGAACATAGCTTTGGGAAGCGAGATTGTAAACCTCATCCGGTTGGCACTCAGCCATCACATCCATGAGGGAAGATTGATCTAGTAGGTCGCCGGATACAATTTGGATCTGGTTAAAAAGATGACTTATGCGCTCTAGGTTGCTGGTGCTAGAACGACGGACTAAGCCATATATTTGGTAGCCTCTTTCTACAAGAAGTTCAGCCAGGTAGGAACCGTCTTGTCCTGTTAATCCAGTAATGAGGGCTTTTCTATTTGCCATGATTTTCTAACCAAATTTGTTGTGAGCAAATTATTATTTTGTAGCGCTTTTAACACTAAAAAAGCTGTAGTCTCTAACAAGTATGGCTTTAGACTTAGATATTTGGCATCCTCAAATACTACTCTCGGTTTTTACTTACTTTACGATTTAAAAAAATGTATTTAAATATCTTCATTTACTAAATATTACTTAAAATAAGTTAAGTCATTATGCTAGCATTAACACTTAATTAGAATTAAAATTTTGTATAAAAAACTCTAATTTTAGTAATTCAACAGTAATTATACTGTGTGACAGTTCAAGTGGAGAATGTAGGTTAGGCTACATCACTTTGGTCAAAATATATTGTTCGTAGTGTAGAAAAACCAAAGTTTACGCATAGATCCGACATTCCGCACCCTTAACCGTCACAATCGGTTTTTACTGTTTTTTAGAAGGAGATAAAGCTATTTCATATACTTTAACTCCTTGAATCAACTGAGAAAGAACGATTAAAAAGTATATTTTATAGCTGAAAAACAAGAA
>NZ_JACAEU010000127.1:0-47660 GCF_013388695.1 Fischerella sp. | reverse complement strand
GTTAGTGGTTAGTGGTTAGTGGTTAGTGGTTATTCCCCCACTCTCCCCATCACCCCATCACCCCATCACCCCATCACCCCATCTCCCACTCTTCTTCTACTCTTCACCAAGTCTAGTTCTGAGGATAAACTCTGCTATTGCTAAATCTTGTGGAGTGGTCACTTTCAAATTAGTTTCCTCCCCTTCAACAATTCGGACTTGGTAGCCGCACTTTTCAAATAAAGCAGCATCGTCAGTTACTTCCCAAGCCTGGCGTATACCTTCGGCGTGACACTGTTTTAGGAGTTTAACATCAAAACCTTGGGGAGTTTGTGCCGCCCAGAGTTGGCGTCGGTCGGGTGTACTTTGAATTATGCCATTTTCATCTACGACTTTGATAGTATCTTTGACAGGCACAGCAGCAATCAAACCCGGGCAGTTGTGAATTGCTTCGGCACATCTATCTAGTAAATTGGGTGTAGCTAGGCATCTAGCTCCGTCGTGAATCAAGACTTGCTCAGCAGTGGCTGGTAGTGCCTGTAAGCCGTTGTAAACGGATTCTTGGCGGGTAGAGCCACCTTTAATTAATTCCACGGGTTTATTTAGCTGCAAATCAGCGATAATCTCCTGGAATTCTTGCCAGTCAATTGGTTGGGAAATAATTCCAATCCAACTAATGTAGCGTGACGCTTGTGCAGCTAACAGTGTCCAAGCAATAATTGGTCGCGATCGCACCTCAAGAAGGAGTTTATTGCGGTTACTCCCCATTCTTCGTCCCGATCCGGCAGCTGGAATTAGTAAATACACAAAGTTCCTCTATCTTTAAACTAGGGGCTATAGGCTAGGTAATAAAGGTAAAAGTTAAAAAGCTCAAGAAATTATTTTTCTTTTAACTTTTGACTTTTGACTTTTGACTTTCTTAGTCCATATCTTCCCCTAAAATAGGGAGCGAGTAAGCGTAAATTAATATTATGCGAGTAGTAGCCCTTGTCCCTGGCGGAATAGGCGACCAAATTCTATTCTTTCCAACACTAGATGATCTGAAGCGCAATTATCCTAGCGCTCAGATAGATGTTGTTACCGAACCCCGATCAAAGGCTGCTTACCGAGTAAGCAAGTCAGTTAATGAGGTACTGGCGTTTGATTATAAAGACCGTAACAGTTTGGCTGATTGGGCAAATTTAGTAGGCATTATTCGCGATCGCGAATATGATGTTGCTATTGCTTCGGGGCAAAGTAGGTTAATGGGTCTTTTGCTATGGTTGACTGGAATCCCCACACGCATTGGATATAAAGGTAAAGGTGCAGCTTTTCTCACCAACCGCATCCCCCTCAAGCAAGGGCAATATGCCGCTTGTATGTACCACGATCTACTACAAGGGTTGGGCGTAAAGTCCCCTTGTCCAGAGTTAGCTATCAATGTACCAAAACCTGATATTGACTGGGCAGATAAAGAACAACTACGGTTGGGAGTCAAAGAAACTGGCTACATTTTGATTCACACTGGTGCAGGGGAGATATCCCAAAATAAAGGCCTGGATAAAATCTACCCTGTTGAGAATTGGCAGCAAATCATCCAAGACTGCCAGCATAAACAGCCAGATATGCCTATAGTAGTAATTCAAGAGCCAAACGAAGAAAATTTTGTACGTAGACTCACACTTTCTAATCCTGATATCAAGGTCAGTTCTCCGGATGATATTGGAAAGTTAGCGGCAATGATTGCTGGAGCAAATTTGCTACTTTGTACCGCCGATAGTGCAGCAATGCATCTTGCCGTCGCCGTACAAACTTATACCATTGCCTTATTTGGCCCTACAGAACCAGCTAAGTTTTTGCCTAAAAGCGACAAATACCTTGCGATCAAATCTCCTACAGGCAAAATAGCAGATATTTCACCTAACACTGTTTTGGAGAAAATTTGGGGTGGCTAGTAGCACTCTGGTTATTTCTGTGGTGCTGTATTTAGACTAGCGCTTTTCCTTAATGGCGATCGCCAATCAAATGTTGATGTTAGCTAGCTTAACTGAGTAAAATAGTTAACTTTATACTTGGTGTTAGCAAAGCTATGCATCAGCTAAATAATCAAGTAATTGTTTGCTATCTGGCTTACAAACCATCTGACTCTGTTCAGAGTTATTACCCAGATAGTTATTTAATATTGTTATATGTAATACTTCGTGAATTTTTGTACAAACAGGCTAGCATTAGCTTTTTGCAGTAACTATGGAAAACTAATACCAATTCCCTTTAGGCATGAAACATATTTTGTTGTAGAGACGTTGCATGCAACGTCTCTACAGGATTTATATGTATCGTGATTAACGTGAAATTGTGTAAGTACTAATACTTAAATCATACAGGCAATGTGAAAATATTTGTATATTTTTTACTTTTAATTATTGAAATATTACGGTATAAGAGTTGGCTGCACAACCGATTTTTTTTACACAACCTGATATGTTGAAAGAATTATGGGGAAATCTAATATTTAGAATCATCAGCTGATGTGCATCTACAGCAGGCTGTACAAATAAATATACAGGTTACTGAAAAACTTCCGATTTTGGGAATTCAGTAACAATAGCAACTGGGATAAATTTTCTACTCTTAACTGTTACAACCCCATACGTTCCCAGTACTTAATAGCAGCATTGAGTGAAATTACTAGCCACAGAGAAAAAGCTTTTAGCTAACAGCTATTAGCTATTTACTTGCTGCCTACATAGCCGAAAAATTGTTCAATTAAATTAGAAAGTGTGAGATATTTTAACGAAATGGATTCACCATAAATAAAAATTTACGGTAGAACAAATAATAGTCTCTATTTGTTTTATTCGAGCAAGACAGAATATTCTTGACTGTCTGAGAAGTGGTAGTTGCCAAAATTACCTGGTGTGATTAGTTTATGGGTGGATCTATCGCGCCATCTTCATGTGTTCCTTTACTTTTAACTTGTCTTTAAGCAAGAGCATCCACCAAGAATGTGATGAAATCATCAAAGGGAAAACAAATGGCGATCCGATTACATGGCTTCTTTAGCAGTGGCAAACGTTACATTCAAGTAGAAAGTCAACCGCATCATATCACGGGCATTTTTAGAAACATTGTGAACTCTTGCAATAATATGCATGAATTCACTTTTCTGCATGCAGAAAATGTATATTTTGAGTGTCCAGAAGATGGAACAATAACTTTTTACCAGGCGATCGGTAATGATGTAGCTAATTCAGCAATTTGGACTTATCTTGTATACGAATGTCCAGAAAGCGAAGAAAAGGTATTTCGAGATCCATGTATTGATACAAGCACAAATTGTTTGCAGGAAATTTTCTCAGGTAATAAATTAGTTGTAGTTGCTACCGGGATTCACGATTATCTCAAATATGAATATTATGAAAGTGAATATTTAGATGTTTATCTTCCATGTGATTGGGAGACTCCAGAAGGAAGAGAAATAGTAAATTTACTTTTAGAAGAATTTAAGGCTTTTAAATCCTCATCACTGTTTGCAGAAGATGCAGGTAAACAATATATGAAAGCTGTTATAGACAAATTTATTCAAGCTGGAAGAAAAGTATTAGACAATAGCGGCACATTAAAAGACTTTGAATTACTCCAATACGAAGTACTGAAGAATGTTAGGATTCATGAAATTGCAAACTTAATTATTGAATATAACGATTATCGCCTTTGGCAAGCAGTCTTACCGAGTAATTCTAAAGCGATTGAGTATGCTTTTAATGCTGCTTTAGATTTAATATGTCGAATTTAGTAATTAGTCTAATAGTCAATGGTCAATAGTCATTAGTTAGTAGTCAAAAATAAACAAATTACAAATGACCAATGACAAAGGACAAATGACGAATAATTAAAACATTTCAAAAAAAGCATCTTCTAATTCATAACCTAGCATTTGAGCCATCGATTGTAGACGGGATCGACTGGGTATACTCTGTTGTTTGAGCCAGTCACTCAGAAGAAAAATTTTATGCATCAAAAAGATTTCCAAAGCCTCGGGATTGTACTGAATACCTTCTTTGGAACTAAACTGATGTGGTACAAGCATGGCAGTGTAACGGGCAAATTCACCAGCTTTCCAATCTAGTAAAAATGGCAACCAAGGATAGCGAGCATCAAGGCGAACAAACCACAACCGTACTTCTGGAATTTCAGGGAGTTCTCGCGGATCGCCAGGTTCTAGGGGATAGTCGATCTCAAAGCGCAACTGCTGTTCATGGGATGCGATCGCCCCTTCTTGCAGCAATTGCTCAATTACTGTTGCTGCTGGAGAAAGATCCAGGGCGTTGATAGAGTCTGAATTGAGAGCGATCGTGATTGTCATGACTCAAACAGAAGTCGGGGAAAGGGAAAAGGAGAAAGGGGTGAAAAATTACTTTTGCAACAGATCTACTCATAGAGTAGCCTCGACAATTCAGACTACCAGCTTTGGGAACCTAACGCTAGCAAAAAAGTAGGAGGCAGGAGACAAAAATTTTGACTCTTGACAAACAACAACTACCTTTACTACAACTTCAGATAGATGTATAATTGCCTAGAAGAAATAGAAGGGGAGTAGCTGCTGGCAAACAATCCCAGCCAATACGCCTGAATCAACATACTGGCGATGAGCCTGGTTCAGGTGACAATTAAGCAATAAGCTAATTGGAAGCGAGACCTTCACTGAGTTCACACAGACAAGAAAGTGTGGAGCTCGGTGAGGTATCGTTACTCTCATTGAGCTTCACGGACAGGTAAACTATTCGTCAGGAGCTTGAGAGAGTGCTAACAGCTTTTACCGCAGGTTTATTACTAATTACATTTTCTGAATTAGGTGATAAAACTTTTTTTATCGCCGTGATTTTATCGATGAAACACTCGCGGCGACTAGTATTTGCGGGTGTGATAGCTGCTTTAGCGGCAATGACAATACTTTCTGTAGTAGTAGGACAGGCAGTGTCTCTACTACCCAAACTTTATATTTATTATGCCGAAGTTGTTTTGTTTATTGCCTTTGGTTTAAAGCTGCTGTATGAAGGTATGAAAATGCTGCCTACTTCTGCTTGCGATACAGAAGTTGTAGAAGAGGCAAAAGATGCTGTGGACAAAGCAGAAAAACAACTGTCAAAGCAAAAAACCTTTTGGGCGATTATACTAGAAACCTTTGTATTGACATTTATGGCGGAGTGGGGCGATCGCACGCAATTTGCCACCATTGCCTTAGCAGCGGGGAATAACCCAGTGGGAGTAACCACAGGTGCTATTTTGGGACATGGAATTTGTACGGCGATCGCAGTTATCGGCGGCAGAATGTTAGGAGGAAAAATTTCTGAAAAAACACTCACATTGATTGGCGGATTCCTGTTTATCTTATTTGGGATTATTGCCGCCATAGAGGGAGCCTAAATTTTGGGGATTGGGAATTGGGAATTGGGCATTGGGGATTGAAGTACTGATTTTTACCATGCCCCATGCCCCATGCCCCATGCAAGAGTGTCCCTCTTCTTTAGGGTACTGGCGTAGAAGGAGCAGTGGGAGTAGGAGTGGCAGACTCAGTTGCTCTTTTATTAATTTCGTCTTTATACTGAGTTGGTGCTAAGGCCGCTGCTTTGTCAAATAAAGGTTTGGCCTCATCAGTTTTTCCTTGCTCTTTTAAAACCATCGCCTGTGCTAAAATAGGGCGAAAATCATTGGGAGCGCTTTTTGCTGCCTGTTCGTATGCAGTTAAAGCTTGCGGGTAACGTTTTTGGGAGGTGTAAACATTGCCCAACATTACCTGTACGGCGGTGGCATCCACGCTACCAGGTTCGATTTTATTTACCTGACCTGCCTTAGCAAGGGTATCTTGTAACAAGCCAATTGCTGCTTCCGGACGATTTTGATCTAGCAACAGAGCAACCATTCCCTGCAAAACGTCAAGGTTCCCTGGTTTAGTTTCTAGTACAGATCGATAAGCTTGAGCAGCGCCTTCCTTGTCGCCTATTTGCTGTTTTGCTTGTGCTAGCAGCACGGCATATTTAGTTTGTTCTGGATTCAGCTGGGCTAACTTTTCTAGAGGTTCTATTACCCCTTGAATGTTACCTACGCCTAACCTCAACAATTGCAAACGAGCCTCTAACAATCCTCGCAGCGCAGTTTGATTTTCTGGCTCTCGCTGCAAAACTTGTTCGTAACCCCTAGCTGCATCTTCCAGTTTTGATTTTTGATCTGAGGAAGACGAATTTCCTCTGCTGCTAGCGGAGTTTGGGCTGGACTGTTGCGTATCATTAAATGCGGCTATGATGGGAACCATAGACACTCCAACAAAAGCTACTACTACCAGCACTAACACTACTTTGACTAACCAACGATTACGCGGCACAGACACAAAACCGTCCTTAACTCTAATGACATTATCGTTTACAGAGATCGAGAAATTTAAAAATTTGAAAAATTTTGCGGAATACCGCGCCTGAATTGTGAACTTTATAACAAATAGCCATATTAATGCTGCCAAAGCAAGAGATGACTTTAGGAGGAACCGCCTAAATTGTAGCTATGCTATGCTTCCGAAACTAGAGCAAAGGCGCTAAATTACACATTTAGTGTGTATGCGAGAAATCGCGTCATTCAGTATCATAACAGGGCAAACTAGAGTGGCTGTTTTGTAAAGTAAATATACTTTCATCAGCCGCCCAAATGCTCTTGATAGCTGCCTTCGTAAAATCCCACAATGGGATGTGTCTCCGCCGCAAGGAGTTTTTATGAATTCCGACCTGATGCCGTCCCCTGAATCGTCAAACTCAACAACTTCTGATGAAGCTCAAACTAGTCAAGAAGCAATTTCTCAAGTTGCTCCAGCAACAGTCGAACCGTCTCAAAGCGAGAACTCGACTTTGACACCAAGTGAGACTGTTAATGATGACAGCTTAGTGAATCGACAACAACCGATTCCGCCTCCCAGCGAACCAATGCAGTACCGAGCGATTGGCTTGGTTCGAGGTCGCTATATTGCCAGCAGCGAGCAATTTACTCAAGGTGTAATGCTAACCGCAGATGGCACAAAACTTGATGCTGTGCTTCTAGGTCGAATCATGAGTTTAGTCAAAAACCACCTCGACTTGGAACAAGAGCATTTATGGGTTGTTTATCCGCGCACGCGGCAAGAAAACGACAATCTGCACCTCCAAATTGTAGGGGTTTGGGAGCCAGAAAAATTGGCTAAAAATCCCATGACTGAACAGCAGCAAGATTTAGCCTCGACTGCGGAGCAGACTTCCGATCTTAGCCGATCGGAGAAGTCTGAAGAGACCACACCTACTAGCGCCGTGCCGTCATCAGAAATTCCCGATGGTGGTTTTTCCGTTCGTGGCGAAATAGTTTATCAGTCATATGACACCGAGAGCTTAGTAATTAAAATTAAGCAATCCGCCCGCAAACAAAATGACAAACCCAAGTATTTCAAATTGAAACTCAAGGGTAGGCTTGATACCAGAGCAGTAGGAAAGTTTTGGGACTTGCAAGTCAAGCGCGAGGGTGAATTGTTGGTTGTAGAACATGCCGAAGCGATCGCGGAATTGCCCAAAAAACGCGGCGGCAGAAGACCACCACCAAGACGAGGGGGATACCGTCCTGGTGGTAGGAAACCATACCCGCCCAGACGCAGTGGAGAGGGCCCACCACGCCCAACCAAGAAAATGGGTGATTCTTCGTCGCCTACACCACGACCTACACCTAAAGGTTCTCACACTCCTCCTCCCAAGCCTGTGAAGCGGCCGAAACCACCGCAGCAATAAATGGTGAATTATGAATGCTGAATTATGAATTGTGATGAAAATTCCCTAATTCATAATTCATAATTCATAATTCATAATTTTTAGAACTCCGTCCAGCGATCTTGGGGTAAAAAAGACCGCTCCATTGTTATTGGGGCAACTGGTTCAGTGAGGCTAAATGTACCCGCTTCAATCCACTGTTTTAACTCTTGGGCAACTTGTCGGGAGAGAAATAGACTCACAACGGGTGCAGTACGCACTGTCTTGCCTTCGATGACTATGCGTCCGGATTTGAGTTGAGCATAACTCACCAAGCCAAAGGTAGGACGCACCCGCCGAGGAATAGAAAAGTCTACAATTGGTGCCACCAATTCTTTGTCACTAACTGCACACCTGGCTACTACTTCCTCGCTTAACACGGGAAGTGGTACGCCTACACCCAACATCAGGGAAGGGCCGTAATTTTTGAAGTAACAACCCCGCACCCAACGAGTATCCATCTGCTTGGCATCGCCGATTAAAGCTAAAGTTGCAGCCGGGCCAATGGGCGTACGATTTGGCAAACGCTTTTGTAAGGGGAAATGCTGAGTTCCTTCCCATGCCACATAGCCAATCCCACCACCTAAGAAAATCCGCGTACCAATACCTATAAGTTCCAAGTCAGGGTCGTTAAGGAGAGGGGAAATAGCACCGGGGTTAGAGTAAACCGCATTGCTCAAACGTGGATGTAAGGGCCCGAGATAGGTAAAAAGTAGGCGATCGCCTCCATTCACCCCCACAATAAAATTTTGATAAAGATTCCTGGGATTAAATAAATAAAACTGATTAATAGTATCGCGGGTAATCGTCGTTTCAAAGGTAGCCCTGGGGTAACAATCAGTTACTTGCCCTTGGGCGCGTACGTGTATTGGTTTACCTGCAATTAAATCTTCAATCACATGACCGCCGCCACGTTCCCGGACTTCTTCTCCGTCATTTGCTTCTACGGCACAACTTGCGCCCAGGTATAAATCCACTGCCCCAAAGCCGGAATATGCAGGCACACCATCCAACCAGCAACGACGAATTTTAATGGGAGGATCGGTGTGTCCGAGGTTAAGAATTGCACCGCTAGATTCCATCGGTTCAAAAGTGCCAGTAGTGATAACATCTACTTCCTTGGCAACTTTTGCAACACCGACTTCTGCAACTCTGGTTTTTAATTCTTCAACAGTTAACACCACCGCACGTTTGCGGCTGATTTTTTCGTTGATTTCCGCAATTGTTCGCATATTTAAAAAATTATGAATGATGAATGATGAATTATGAAAGAAATTTTCAGCATTCATCATTCATCATTCATCATTCTCACCAATACCCAATTCTCAATCCCCTTTAGTGAGATTGCTTTATATCTGATTGGTCTTCTTATTCTATTTTCTTACCCCTTATAACGCCCATAAATAAATGCCATCTCTCTGAGACGGTTGCTGTATTCTTCAGTTAAGGCTTCACTTCGATAGCGCCAACCCCAATTGCCATCAGCTTTACTAGGGGTATTCATGCGAGCATCAGATCCCAAATTGAAGACATCTTGGAGGGGAATAATTGCCTGATGGGCAACAGAACTCATCGCCAAACGAATCATATCCCAAGCAATCCCATGAGGACTATTACAGCCAAGGTATTTTTGCAGGCGATCGCGTTCATAATCAGAGGCATCCTCATGATACCAGCCAATCGTGGTGTTATTATCATGGGTTCCCGTGTAGATGACGCTGTTGGGAACCACATTAAACGGCAAATAGAAATTGTTGGCATCACTGCCAAAGGCAAAGTGTAGAATCTTCATCCCCGGAAACCCGAAATGATCTCTGAGATCCAATACTGGCTGATCGATGTAGCCTAGGTCTTCAGCGATGATCGGTAGGCTGCCTAACTCTTCACGAATTGTTTCAAATAAAGCATAGCCTGGAGCCTTAACCCATTTTCCATTCACCGCTGTCTCTTCCCCTGCCGGGACTGACCAATAAGACTCTAAACCTCGGAAGTGATCGATACGGATCAAATCTGCATGAGCAAGGATTTCACGGATGCGCCTAACCCACCAATCAAAACGAGTAGATTCTAGATATTTCCAGTCGTAAATTGGATTTCCCCAAAGCTGACCAGTTGCCGAAAAATAATCCGGTGGAACCCCGGCTACTTCCGTTGGTTCTCCTGTTTCTCGATCTAGCTTAAAATTTTCTGGATGTGCCCAAACATCAGCACTATTGTGGGCAACGTAGATGGGAATATCGCCTATAATTTGAATTTTTTGGTCGTTGGCATATTGTTTGAGTTCTGACCACTGACGAAAAAATTCAAACTGTAGGAACTTGTGAAAAAATATCTCCTGTGATAAACGACTACGCCATTGCTCTAACACCTCCGGCTTGCGTTGACGCAACTCCTCAGGCCAGTCAGTCCAGGTTGTTCCTTCTTGAGTATCCAGCAGTGCCATAAACAACGCATAGTCTTCCAGCCAGCTGGCCTTACCTCGACAGAAGCCATCAAATTCTTTCTGCTGAATTGTACTAGCCTTATGTTTAAAGTTTTCGCAGGTTTTCCGCAACAGGGGCATCTTCCAGGCAATCACCCTCTCAAAGTCCACCCGATCTAACGGGAAGTCTGGTACATCACGCAGATCATCTTCGCTCAACAAGCCATTATCTTTGAGTACATCAGGACTAATCAGCAGGGGATTGCCTGCCATAGCGGAAAAACACATGTAGGGCGAGTTACCAAAGCCTGTTGGTCCCAAAGGCAATATCTGCCACAACTGCTGGCCACTGCGAGCGAGGAAATCAACAAATTGATAAGCCTCCAACCCTAAATCTCCGATACCATAACGACCGGGAAAACTGGTTGGATGTAGCAAAATGCCGCTGGTTCTGGGAAAAGGCATAAATATCCTGAACTATAAGAGCAACATATTTCATCGAATTTAGCATGGAACAGTAATTGCGACTGTACAAAGTAAACTCGTGTTGAGCATCCTTTGTCCACCACTCGGTGGAGTCCAAACTCAACAGTCCAAAGTCCAGAGTAATTAATTTTGACTCTTGACCCTTGACCCTTGACTCTTGACCCTTGACTATGACTTATCAAAATCCTGTTCCGACTGTTGATATCATCATCGAAATGGTTGACCGACCTCATCGGCCAATAGTGTTAATTGAGAGGCATAATCCGCCTTTAGGTTGGGCTATACCCGGAGGTTTTTTAGATTACGGGGAAACAACAGAATTAGCAGCGCAACGCGAAGCTTTAGAAGAAACTGGTTTGCAGGTGGAGTTGATTGAACAATTTCACGTATATTCCGATCCCAATCGCGATCGCCGCAAGCACACAATCAGCATTGTATTTTTGGCAACAGCTACTGGTGAACCAAAAGCAGGGGACGATGCTAAGGGTATAGGAATTTTTGAGTCTTGGCGCATACCAAATAATTTATGTTTTGACCATGACCATATCCTGCGAGATTATTGGCGTTATCGGCATTATGGAATACGTCCAAGGTTGAATTAAGTGTTTAGAGCCTGACAAATAAAATGATCGGACTGTTAAAAATAGTCAAAAAGGCTATATCATGAATTTTTTACCTTCTGCCTTCTAGCATAGCAGCTTAATAACAGCATAGTTGCCTTATGCTTTCTGTACTAGTAGCAACAATTTAGACTTTTTTGCCACAACTTCTATGCGGTAAACAGGCAAATTCAAGAATGTTCAAATTAAGAAATATTCAACTTATGATTTTTAAATTCCCTACGTAGATTAATGACTAAAGATACAAAGGACACCAATAAAAATGAGTAGAAAAGTTATTCATACTGATAAAGCTCCAGCACCAGTAGGGCCATATAATCAAGCAATTATTGCGACTGGGCAGATGATTTTTGTAGCTGGGCAAATTGCGCTTGACCCTAACACTGGTGTAATTTCTGGTGAGGGGGATGTGACAAAGCAAACAGAGCAAGTAATGGCTAATTTGGAATCAATACTAACAGCGGCTGGAGCAAGCTTTGCAGATGTGGTAAAAACAACTGTATTCTTAGTTAATATGAATGAATTTAATGCCATGAATGCAGTCTATGCGAAATATTTTGACGAGGCGAAAGCCCCAGCGCGGGCGTGCGTGCAGGTATCTCGTTTGCCTAAGGATGTCTTGGTAGAAATTGAGTGTATCGCCGTGATTGATAATAAATAGCACCCATATTTTTAGATGGGTGTAGCCGCAGGAAGCGATTATTTTTAACAGATGCTAATAATAGTGTCTCTACCAGGGTAATTGCTAATACTAAATGCTTCCGTAAGGTTGGTTTAAATCGTCTTTAGTCTCGGTTTGAAAACGCTGCATTTAGGGTGTGTGTAAGAGGAGTAATAAAAATGACAGATAATCATGTGACTGCCACTCTTTCACCCGCAGACAGGGAAGCGATCCTGCAAGTGATCGCTACTATCCGTGAGAAATTACCACTGTTAGCTAATTTAACAACTGAAGAGTTTCAAAACTTACCTAACTTAGATGATCGAAGTTGGGCGATTGTCAGTAAAGCTTTGGATGTGGCCCAAAAGCAAGACTCTCTTCCACCAAATAACTCACATAAGAAGCATCAGACCCTGCAAGAGATTCTCAAGCAACGCCAACAATCAAATTTTGTGGGCAGAGAAGAAGAAATCACGATATTTCGCCATAATTTAGAATTACCACTTGAGGATCATCACCGTCGTTTTATTTTTAATGTCTCTGGCCGAGGTGGTGTTGGTAAAAGTTCTTTGCTGCGCCAGTTTCGCCAAATTGCTGAAAATGCAAAATTCATTACCGCTTATACGGACGAGTTGGAAAAAGGCGTACCGGAGGTAATGAATCATTTAGCACAACAACTAGAGCAGTACGGTTACATATTAGCAAAATTTTCTGAAAGTTACAAACTTTACCACCAAAAGTTACAAGAACTAGAAATAGATCCGGAAGTACCTCAAGGATTTTCGGCTTTTATGGGGCGATCGCTGTTTAAGGGCGACGTGCATTTGACACAGCAAATTCCAGGTACTGATATTGTCTTAGAATTTGCAGATCAGGATGCGGGCGTCACTCAACAAGAGTGGACTTCTTACGTAGCCAGAAAATTAATCAACAAAGACGAACTACGTTTAATACAGGAACCTATCGCGGTCTTGACGCCTCTGTTTTTAGAGGATTTGTGGGAGGTGGCAGTAAATTCAGATATTGCTCTGTTTTTTGATAGCTACGATCGCACAGAAGAATTTTTAGACCGCTGGCTCAGAGACATTCTCGATGGTCGCTATGGTGACGTACCATCGAATATCTTACTGATTGTTGCAGGTCGGCAAGAGTTAGACAAAAACCATTGGAAAGTTTATGAAGAGTCAATGGTGCGTCTGGTACTGGAAACTTTTACAGAAGAGGAAACCAAACAATTTCTAACTCGTAAAGGCATTAGCAACGACGAGATTATTGATGTAATTTTGCGCCTTTCTGAAGGCTTGCCCCTGCTAGTTGCAACGCTGGCTGCTGAAACCCCCAATGATGACAGCAAAGTTGGCGATGCTAACGGCATGGTAGTAGAACGCTTCTTAAAGTGGATGAAAGATCCTAAATGGCGGCAAGTAGCGCTGACTGCTGCGATTCCTCGGTTTTTGCAGCGAGATGTTTTGGCTCAGTTGCGCCCAGAAGAAGAGGCGGATATGCTGCTAGACTGGCTGCAACAGATGCCGTTTATGAAAGCTCATCCTAACGGTTGGGCGTATCATGATGTAGCCAAAACGCTGATGTTACGTCACAAGCGGCTTTCATCGGCGCAAAGTTGGACGCAGTTGCAGGGCAAGTTAGCAGATTACTACGAATCCCTAGCTCAAGATTTACAACTAGATGAACAGAAAAAATGGTGCGATCAAACTTGGCAAAACTACAAGCTGAATGTGTTGTATCACCGCTTGTGTCAAGCACCACTCAAGTATTTACCTCTGGCTTTCAATGAATTTTTAGAGACTCTGCAAAAGCATTATAAATTTGCTCAAAGCTGGGCAGAAACAATTGTGCAGGCTGGAAAAGATTCTGATGCGGCAGAAGTTCAGCGTTGGGGTGAAAAGCTCCTTAAAGGGTTGAAAGCCTGGAAAGAGCAAGAGTATGAAGACACTGCCCAAATGTTTGCAGCACTCATAGAGCAGGGTAAGGTTGATGTCAAGTGGCGAGCCTTGGCTTACAGTTTCAAAGGGGCAACTTTTTACAAAATGAAACGCTATGATGAAGCCCTTAAGAGCCTGAACCAAGCCATTAAACTCAACCCTGCGCTCAACTGTGCGATCGAACTTCGCGGTCATGTTTTTGCTCACAAGAAGCGTTACTCAGAGGCAATTAAATGCTTTGACCGCCTGATTAAACTCGAACCTGACCGTCCCAGAGCAGTTGCACAACGAGGCTATGTCTATCAATTGATGGAGCGTTACGACCAAGCCCTAGCAGACTTCAACCGCGCCATTGAACTTGATCCCAATTACACCTGGGCAAAAACTCAACGCGGGTATAACTATCTATTAATGCAGCGCTATGACGAAGTTGTGCAAGATATGATTTGCATTCTGGAAGTTGAACCGGAGCAGATCGGGGCACTGGCACTGCGAGGAGCAGCATATCATTTGCTGGAGCGTTATGGTGAAGCGATCGCGGACTTTAACCGCGTTCTCAAATATGAGCCGGATAATATCCAGGTGAGAGCGCTACGAGGTGCAGCGCATTACTTGTTGGGACATTACACCGAAGCCCTACCAGACTTTAACCACATTCTAGAACTTGAACCAGATCACATCCAGGCGATCGCACTGCGGGGTGTAATCTACCAATTGATCGAACATTACATGGAAGCAGTCCAAGATTTTGACCGGGTTCTGAGACTAGATCCTACATATAAATGGGCATTCGTTCAGCGAGGTGAGACTTACCGCCAGATGGAATGTTACGCCGAAGCTGTGGAAGACTTTGACTGTGCCATTGCTCTTGATGCTAATGATGTTTGGACAATTGCCAGTCGAGGTGAAACTTACCAGTTAATGGGACGCAATAAACAAGCTCTCAAAGACTTTGACCGCGCCTTAGAACTTGACCCCAATTACGCTAGGGCACTTGTCAAGCGGGGTGAGATTTACCAGTCGATGAAGCTTTATGAGGAAGCCATCAAAGACTTTGATCGTGCCCTTGAAATTGACTCCAATTGTACCCGAGTTATTACCAACCGGGCACAAACTTATCAGTTGATGGGGCATTATGACCAAGCCATCAAAGACTTTGACCGGGCAATTGAATTTGAACCTGAAAATCTCCAGGTGATTACCAACCGGGCACAGACTTATCAGTTGATGGGGCATTATGACCAAGCCATCAAAGACTTTGACCGCGCCCTTGAACTTGACCCCGTGAACGAAAAAGCAATTGTTAGTCGGGCAGAGACTTGCCAGTTGATGAAGGACTATGACCAAGCCCTCAAGGACTTTGACCGCGCCCTTGAACTTGACCCCATTAACGATAAGGCAATTGTCAGTCGCGCTTACACTTACTGGATGATGAATTGTTACCAGCAAGCCCTCAAAGAATTTGACCGCGCCATTGAGATTAACTCTAATAATCACAAGGCTTTTGCTGGTCGAGGTCATACATACCGGATGATCAATTGTTACACCGAAGCCTTATTAGAATTTGACCGCGCCATTGAAATTAATCCCAATGACGATTGGGCATGGGCTGGTCGGGGTGACACTTACTGCCGGATGAAGCGTTACACAGAAGCCTTGAAAGATTTGAACCGTGCCATTGAACTTAATTCTAAACAGCATTACGAATGGAAACTAGCTGGGCGCGGTTACACCCATCTTATGCTCAAGCGCTATCACGAGGCTGTGGCAGATATCAACCTCGCCATTGAATTAAATACCGATGATGATTGGTATTTATATCTACGTGCTTTAGCCTACCAAGTCCTCAAGGAACAAAACAAAGCCCGAACTGACCTTACTGTTGCTATTAAAATTGCGAAAAAGCGTTACGAACAAGATACCCAGGATTGGCGCAATACGTTTAGAGTGGCTCTTTACTATTTGGCAGTTCAGCATTATCCGACAGTGGAAAGTTTATATCGATATGCCTTAGCCAATGGTGCTTCCCTAGAGCATATCCGTGAAGCTATCCATAATTTGGATGATTTCTTGACTATCTTCCCTGACCATAAACAGGCTAAATCTATGCACGAGTTATTACTGTCTGGTTTAAACAGATGTCTCACAGGTACACCCATTAGTCGTAAAGAGGAGATTAGTCACGAGCGAGAAATGATCAATCAAGTTTCTACGGTCTAAGTACAGCTTTGCGTAAAAGAGTAGCGATTTGAAACGCAGAGGCTCGCGGAGTAAGCGCAGAGGCACGCAGAGTTTTTCTAGATTTAATTCGTTACGAATTTGTGTAATGTTGTACTTAAGGTAATGGGGAATGGGTAATTGGTAATGGGCTAATTACCAATTACAGATTTTTCCGCCTCTGTTGCATCTACATCGCGATCGCTTTTCTCGATTTGGGAACACTGAAATTATGTATCCCAAAGGAGTCATATATATGACAGCTAATCGCATCAGTGCCAATCTTTCCAAAACAGATCGGGAAGCTGTAATGCAGGCGATCGCGACTATTAAAGATTGGATAGTCCCATGCGTGTGAATAGCGCTGGTGCTAAGAAGGTAATCCACAGCGCTGCCAAACAAAAAGTTATTGTATTGCGTGCTAACTCATTGCTGATAATGAAGCGAAAACTCAAGACAAGCATTACTAGTACTCCCAAACCAATTATCATCTTCAGCACTTGTTTGCGTTTGGAGACTTTGGCTGGGGAATATCGGACATACCAATATTCCAAAGGTATTCCAATTCCTGCACCCACAGCAGCACCAAACACTTCCCAACCTTCTGGAAAAAAGCTGGTGAACGGAAACACGCCAATAGGTGCTGAGAGACTGAGAATTAGGAAAAATCGAAATGTCCTGCCAGAGAACCAACGCACCAGCACTGGCCACAACCGCTGATACACTACCACCAAAATTAGTCCAAGTGCTAAACCACTGAGTACGTCGCCTAAATAATGTACGCCTAGATACAAGCGAGATACCATCACTCCCAAAACTATACAGGCTGTCACAGCTGCTGGAATACGATTAAATGCGCTTAGTGTTCCCCAAAGAAGAGTTGCAGTTCCAGTGTGTCCGCTGGGAAAAGATGACAGTGCTAGCTTTTCATGAACTATTATTTGCGGGTCGTAGGGACGCGGTACATAAAAGATTGACCAGATCAATACATTAATTACTGTTACTAAGAGAACTGCACCCACTAAGCACCAAGCAAATCGTCTTCCGGAAATCCAAAATGTTAGAGCGAAAACCACTGTTACAGCCGTAGCTGTTCCCAATTCTGATAAAGTTTGAAAAAATAAATTCCAACTCTCACCAAATAATTGTTGAACAAAAATAATTGGTTCAGGACTCCAGAGAAACTCAATTAGCATTGGCGATTACTGAAAATTTTTCTAGTAGTTTATCAAGGATGCAAGCCTCTTCCATAATTTTTCGACCACCAACCCAATCCCCTTTACTCTGTGTTTATCTGTGGTCGATTTATAAAACCTGATTTTTGTCATAGCTTTAATTCACATCAGGCGTAATACCAATTCTCGAAAGTGGAACTACACATAGTTCGTAGTAAGCACTTAAGTGCTTACTACAAGCCAAGAACATTTGTAGTCATTTTCCTTTGAAAGGGTATAACTTATTTTTTACCGCACAATCGAACTGGCATGATGATGTACTAAATACCACTTGCCACCGAGAAATTCAAACACATTCGTAGCTAGCGATCGCGCTTCTATTTTCCTACCATTAATAACTTGCATGACATTTTCTATTAGCACGACATAGGCGATATTATCGCGAACTTCTGTAGCAATTATGTCTCTATTTATTTCAATATAAGGAGTGTTTTGAAATATCTTTTCCCAGGAGGTGCGAATTGCTTTCCAACCCTGGAGTAGATTTCAACCAGGGTGAATGCAAAGACTACCAGTTCCTTGAGACCAAACTGTACTCATCGCCTCAATGTCTTTTTTTTCAAATGCTCGGTAAAAAGCGTCATTAACGGCTAAAATTTCAGAATTATTAGTCATTTGTCATTTGTCATTTGTCATTTGTCATTTGTTAATTGCTAATTGTGAGTAGTTCGTTATTTGATCCAACTACTAACTACTAACCACTAACCACTAACCAATGTACAGACGTGCCATGGCACGTCTCTACAACTACTTTCCATTCTTAACTGCGCCAATTGTTTGCAATAATTGCTTGGCTGTATAGGGTTTGGGTAAAAAGGCTTTGACGCCGATGTCGGTAGCAGCGTTCACCTTATCTGTAGAAGCCAGTCCGCTGACGGCAATAATTTTGACGTTAGGATTAATTTTTTTCAAGGTACGGATGGTTGTTAGTCCATCCATAGATGGCATAAGCATATCTGTTAAGACTACAGAGATTTCATCGCGATGTTCTGCGTAAAGGGCGATCGCTTCAATGCCATCGCTGGCTGTGATTGCTTTGTAATTATAGGTTTCTAGGGATGTTTTGGTAATGTCACGAATTGAATCTTCATCGTCCACAACCAAAATTAATTCGCCGTTCCCCGAAGGTAATTCCATTTCTCGTTCTTCTGAAATTTCTGGTGTTTGTTGTGCTGGTAAAAACACTTTAAATTCACTACCTCTACCAACTTCACTGTAGACACTGACAAATCCACCGTGGCTTTTGACAATTCCCAGTACTGTAGAAAGACCAAGTCCAGTACCTTTGCCGAATTCTTTGGTAGTAAAGAATGGCTCAAAAATACGATCTAATATTTCCCGATCGATGCCAATTCCTGTATCAGCAACGGTGATGACTACATAAGCACCCTCTCGTGCATCAATATGCATTTTGGCGTAATTTTCATCTACTAAAAAGTTTTCCGCATAAATGGTTAAATTACCGCCATTAGGCATAGCGTCACGGGCATTCACACATAAATTCATTAATACTTGATGCAGTTGGGTGGCATCACCATATACAATCCAAAGGTTTTGCGGTATGTGAGTTGAAACATCTATAGATTTGGGAAATGTTTCTTTCATTACTTGCTGAATTTCTCGAACCAAGTGCTTTAATTGCACTAAGGTGCGATCGCCTTCCACCCCACGAGTAAAAGATAGAACTTGCTTGACTAGATTTGCTCCCCGTTTGGCATTGCTGATTAATATAGGCAAAAGTCGCTTACTGCGCTCATCGTGCAACTGTGATTCTAACAGTTGTGCTGTCATCAAAATCGGCGCTAGAACATTGTTGAGATCGTGGGCAATACCGCTGGCTAATGTACCAATACTCTCCAAACGCTGGGCACGTAAAAATTGTGCTTCTAGTTGTTTCTTTTGGGTAATATCAGTATTGACGATTAAAATAGTTTGTCTTCTTTTATCAAACTCTCGTACTAGTGTCCAGCGACTTTCGACGATGATTTCTTGACCAGATTTTGTTCTTTGCTGTAACTCTCCTTCCCATGCACCATTTTTCATCAAAATGGTGAGAGCTTCTTGTAATTGAGATAAGTTTTTTTCTTGCCAAAGTTCTGATACTTTTTTACCGATAGCTTCTTCTTTTCTGTAACCGTAAAGACGCTCAGCTGCTTTATTCCAAAATAGAATTTGATTATCTAAATCTTGTACAAAAATTGCATCTGTAGCGACATCTAACAGGGCAGCTTGTTCGCGAATTTTCTGCTCAGTTTGTTTGCGTTCCAAAGCATAGCGAATAGAACGCTCTAACAAAGGTGCAGTCAATTGGCTTTTTTCCAGATAATCTGCTGCCCCGGCTTTCATCGCCTCTATGTCTATTTCTCGATCTCCTTGACCAGTGAGCAATATGATCGGATCTGCACAGCCATTGGCAATAGCTTCACGCAAAAGTTCCAATCCATTGCCATCACCTAAACGATAATCAACAAGATAGACATCATATTGTCCAGAAGCGATCGCATTTCTGGCAACTTGATAAGTATCTACCCATGTCAACTCGCAATTAACTACTTGAAATTCCCTGAACCAATCGCGAGTTAATATATAATCATCTTCATCGTCATCAATGAGAAGAACTTTGATCGGGTTGTCTTTCATTGCTGCCTCCCAGGCTTATAGCGGCAGTTCTACAATTTCAAACCAGTACTTCCCTATAGTCCTCATCACTTCCACTAAGGCGGCAAATGTCATCGGTTTGATGATAAACGAATTTGCTCCCAAATCATAGGTTCGATAAATATCTTCCTCTGCTTTGGAGGTAGTTAGTACCACGACTGGAATTTGCCTTAGTTCCGGGTCATTTTTAATTTCTTTGAGCGCCTCACGACCATCTTTTTTGGGCATATTTAAATCTAACAAAATCAAACCCGGACGAGGCGAACTTTTCGGATCGGCATATCGACCACGCTGATATAAATAATCCATCAACTCCTCTCCATCCCTAACGATATGTAGGTCGTTTGCGAGGCGACTTTCTGCTAATGCCTCACGAGCCAACATACAGTCGTCCTCATCATCATCGGCCATCAAAATTGTGATGGTAGTTTGCCGACCCTTCACTCTGCATTTTCTCCTTATGCGATGCTTATAGGATTAATTCATTATTAAATTGCAACAAATTTTATGGGTAGGGTTGTAAAATCACAAAATATATGTGGGGGTATAATAAACCTTTAATTGTGAAGAAGATCAAGAATCGAGGTTAAGTGGTAACGAAACGATAAATTTCGCCCCTTCGCCTGGCTTACTACTAGCGGTGATGCTCCCCTGATGACGTTCAACAATTTTCCGGCAAATCGCTAAACCTATACCAGTACCCTCATATTCACTGCGACCGTGCAGACGCTGAAAAACATTAAAAATGCGATCCAAATACTTTTCGTCAAATCCAATACCATTATCTTCCACAATGATTTGACATTGCTCGTTACCAACAGCAACTGGATCTGATGAATTCGATAAAATATTACTATAAATTTTGACAACGGGTAGTACTTCCGGACGCTGGAATTTAAGAGCATTACCGATGAGATTTTGCAATAATTGCCGCATCTGGAGGGGATCGGCTTTTATGATGGGCAACTCGCCTACTTCTATAGTTGCTTGAGTTTGATGAATGCTGATTTCTAAATCAGATAGTACTTCTTGTGTTACCTGAAAGAGATTCACCGCGACAAAAGGCTGCGCCCTGGTAGTAACTCGCGACAAACTTAGTAAATCTTCAATCAAAGTTTGCATCCGGCGAGCAGCATTTTGCATTCTGTCTAGGTAGTCGCGTCCTTGTTCGCTTAAGGTGTCTCCACAGGTGGCTTTGAGGCGATCGCCAAATGTTTTAATTTTCCGCAGTGGTTCTTGCAGATCGTGAGAGGCAACAAAAGCAAATTCTTGCAGTTCTTCGTTGGAACGGCTGAGTTCTTGCCATTGGCGAGTCTCTTGTTCTAAGAGTTTCGCTTGCCCCAGGGCAATGCTGATTTGATCTGCCAATTGTCGCAACAGTTCGGTTTCCCAGCTATCCCAGTGGCGGGGATGGGCACACTGATGGGCAATCAACAGTCCCCACAGTTGATTTTGCTGGATAATTGGAACAACTAGGTTAGCTTTGACGGCAAATTGTTGCAAAAATTCCACATGGCAAGGTTGGATCTCAGCTTGGCTAATGTCCTCAATGGCACTAACGCGCCCCCGACGGTATCTTTCGATGTAATTTTCACTAAAGCAATAGTCAATTATGTTACGCCCCAGAATCACAGGCCAACCAGGAACCACTGCTTCTTTAACCACAGTTCCAGAACCATCAGACAACAGCCGAAAAATTAATACTCGGTCGGCGTGTAGTAGGTTTTGCACCTCCTTGACGCTAGTTTCGAGAATGTCATCGATTTGTAAAGACTGACGAATTTTCAGGGTGACATCAGCAAACAAGCGCGATCGCATGTTTTGGCGCTGTAACTCTTCTTGCACCCGTTTGCGATCGCTAATATCCATCATCGCGCCAATCATCCGTACAGGTTTGCCTGTACTGTCGTGAACGACATAACCGCGATCGAAGATATAGGCATAAGAACCATCAGCACGACAAAAACGATACTCATTTGACCAAAATTGTTGACCGCTATCAATTACAGCGTGAATTTCAGCAACGATTCTCTCTCTTTCATCTGGGTGTATATGTTCACACCACCAATGATTATTGGTAATAATTTGCTCTGGCGAGTAACCAAAAAGTATTTGCACATTCTCATTCCACCACACCTGGTCGGTCAGCAAATCCCAGTCCCAAACAGCATCTGTGGTAGCACGAGCCAGGATTTGAAAGCGTTCCTCACTCTGACGCAGTTTTTCCTCTGCTAGTTTGCGTTCGGTAATGTCTGTATGGGAACCTGCCATCCGCACGACGACGCGATCGTTTTCATCCCACAACGCCTGCGCGCGATTCAAAATCCATTTGTACGTGCCATCTTTACACCGGACGCGGTATTCGGTTGTGTAAAATGGGGTTTTTTTGGCAAAATGATCGGTAACAGCCTGCATCACCCAGTCAATATCATCGGGATGGACGCGACTTATCCATTCATCTAAATGGTTAGAAATTTCGTCTTCTTCATAACCAAGCATTTCTTTCCAACGTGTTGAAAAGAAGACTTCATTAGTTTTGACATTCCAGTCCCAAATACCATCATTAGTACCCCACACAGCTAGCTGCCAGCTTTGTTCACTTTCTTTGAGTGCGTCTTCCACTCGTTGGCGTTCGATCGCCGTAGCCAAAACGTTAGCAGTTGCTTGCAAGAAGTAAATATCATCCCTGCTAAAAGTCCGCTGTGTGGTTGTGTGTACCCCTAAAACACCAAAAGGACGCTCTTTGCCATGAATAACAACGCTGAGACTGCTAACGATTGGATTTTCTAGCAGTAGTGATGATTGCTGGAACCGGGTTTCTTTGCTGAGATCGGTGACAACCACTGGTTCTTTGACAAGCAGTGTGTAACCAGCTTGGGAATTTGTGCCGGCGCTGATAGTCGTTTCTCCCACAAGCCCTTGCGGCCAACCTACTGCTGCCCGCAGCAATAGCGTAGCTTCATCTGGCAACATTTCCCAGGCTTTGCAATACTCTACTTCCAGACATTGGGCAACCAAAGTAACTGTTTGCTGCATCAGTGAGGTTAAGTCTGTACCAGCAAGTGCCAGTTGACTGAGTTCTGCCACCAGCGCCTGCTGGTTGGCATGAATTTCTAAAGCTTTTTCCGCTTGCTTGCGCTTGGTGATGTCAATATCTACTCCCAGCATCCGCACTGCTACCCCAGTGGGATCGCGCAAGACAACGCCTTTAGCTGCTATCCAGCGAATTGTACCATTCGGCAAAACTACACGAAATTCGATATCGTATTCTGCCCCTTCTTCAATAGCTTGTTTGAGTGATTGATTGATGAAATCGCGATCTTGGGGATGGACGCAGTTAATAAAGGTTTCGTAGGAACTTTCAAAAGTATCCTCTTCTAAACCAAGGAGGGTTTTGAGGTTATCTGACCAAATAATTTTATTAGTTAAGAAATCCCGATCCCAGGTGCCCATACGGGCAGCTTCTAATGCCATCCGCAGTTGCATTTCCCGCATTTGCGCTTGTTCAGTCTGCTGTCGCAATGCCTGCATGGCCTGACTCGCTGCTAAAAGCCTCTGCACTCGCTGACGCAGTATCGGCCATTTAATTGGTTTGGTAATGAAATCTGCTGCACCCACTGCGAAAGCTCGTTCCAAGGATGCTTGGTCGTAAAGAGCTGTAATCATTAATACAGGAGTGCGATCGCCACCAGGGAGTGTTTGTAATTGTGCACAGCAACTAAACCCATCCATTTCTGGCATGAGGGCATCTAACAGCACCATATCTGGTTGCAGTTGGGTATAGACTGCCAGCGCCTCTGCACCGTTACTTGCCTCTGCTACTCTATACCCTGCTGTTTCCAAGAGTTCACGCAGCTGCATCCGCAGCATATAATCATCATCAACAACCAGAATCACATTAGTCATTAGTCAAGAGTCAAGAGTCAAAAGTCAAGAGTTATTAATCATTTTGACAAAAAGTTTAATTATTATTTGTCATTTGTCAAAAGCCAATGACTATTGACTATTGACTATTGACTAATGACTAATAACCACATGCAGTGTTTTTAATAACTCCTGTGCAGTGTATGGCTTGGGTAAAAAGGCTATGTACTTATTATTGTTATTGAGTAATATTTGTTCACTTGTTGTCAATCCACTCACAGCAATAATATGCAAGAGCGGATTCATTTTTTGCAATGTGTTAATTGTGGTTTTGCCATCCATATTCGGCATCATTATATCTATAATTGCGGCACTAATTTTGTCTTTGTGCTGTGCATAAAGTGCCACTGCTTCAATACCATCACTAGCAGTCAGCACTTTATAATTATGATTTTCTAAAGACGTTGTAGTAATCTCTCTGATAGCGGCTTCGTCATCCACAATTAAAATCCATTGTCCTTGTCCTCGTGGCATTTCCAGATCTTCTGGTGGTTGAGTTATATGTGTCTGGATTGCTGGCAAGTATACTTTAAATTTTGTGCCTCGACCAAGGTTACTGGACACAGTGATAAAACCATTATGACCTTTAATAATACCCATGACTGTTGACAGTCCCAATCCCGTACCTTGACCAAATTCTTTTGTGGTGAAAAATGGTTCAAAAATTCGATCTAACAGTTCATTCGGGATGCCAAATCCTGTATCAGCAACACTCAGGACTATGTAAGAACCGACTTTGGCATCTAGATGCATTCTGGCATAGTTTTCATCAATAAAAATATTTTTAGCCGCAATTGACAAGTTTCCGCCCCCAGGCATGGCATCACGAGCATTAAGGCACAAATTCATTAATACTTGATGTAGTTGAGTGCTATCGCCACGAACTTGCCACAAGTCTGATTGAATTTCTGTGTTGATTTTGATTGATTTCGGAAATGTTTGTTCAACAATCTGCTTCATTTCTGAAATCAAATGTTTGACTTGCAGCACTGTGCGATCGCCCTCGATTCCGCGTGCAAAAGCTAGTACTTGCTTGACCAAATTTGCACCACGTTTGGCATTGTTTTCTACTATAGTTAGTATTTGGCGATCGCGCTGATCCTGGCATTTGAATTTGAGCAGTTGTACTGACATCAAAATTGGCGACAACACATTATTTAAATCATGGGCGATCCCACTGGCAAGAGTACCAATGCTCTCCATGCGTTGAGCGCGCAAAAATTGCTTTTCTAATTGTTTTTTCTGCGTAATATCTGTGTCAACAACCAGAATTGATTTTGGTTGTCCATATTCATCACGCACTAGTGTCCAGCGACTTTCAACAATAATTTTATTGCCAGATTTGTTGTTTTTTTGTAATTCACCTTGCCAAGAGCCACACTCTAAAACTGTATTATGAATTTCTCGCAGTGTGGATAAAGGTTCGTTATGTAACAGTTCATTGGCATAACTGCCTATAGCTTCTTCTGAGCGCCAACCGTAAAGTTTCTCAGCACTTTTATTCCACAATAAAATTTTGTTCGATAAATCTTTCACTATAATTGCATCTGAGGCAATATCTAGTAATGCAGCTTGTTCGCGAATTTGCTGTTCTGCTTTTTTGCTGGCAGTGATATCTTCAAAAATATACAATTGTCCGAAATGCTGGTTATCGTCATTATAAATTTGTTGAGAAAAACGGCGGATAACGCGACCATTTTCTAAGAAAACTTCATCCTCACAACTACACTGCCGATCGGTTCCAGGATGACAAGAAGCAAAAAGCGAAATATCTACGAATTTTGAGCATTCGTGCATAACATCCTGATGCTTCAATTCGCCGCGTTCCATCCGCTCTTTCAAGTGTTGAATGCTGCAAATTTCACAAAATATATCGTTGAAATATAAAATTTCTTGAGTTTGATTTTCTACTACATAAAAAGCTAATGGGGAGACTTTCGTCATTGAGCGCAAAAGCGCTTGTTTCCAGCGTAAACTATCCTCAGCTTGC
Organism: Fischerella sp.; assembly: GCF_013388695.1. NCBI lineage: Bacteria > Bacillati > Cyanobacteriota > Cyanophyceae > Nostocales > Hapalosiphonaceae > Fischerella > Fischerella sp. The sequence continues at coordinate 21,732 of NZ_JACAEU010000127.1, read as the reverse complement.
CTGCGTTCTGTAATATCTTTTAAATAAATAGATAAGCCTTCTTTGGAAGGATAGGCGTGTACTTCAAACCATGCATTTAGTGGTGGATAGAATTCTTCAAACTCAACGCTAATTTGTGCTGATACTGCTTTATGATACTCTCGGTAAAACTTAGAAACTACCGCTTCGGGAAACTCTTCCCAGACATTTTTACCAAGCAGTTCTTCTCTTTTTCTCTGCAAGAATAACTCGGCTTGCTTATTAATATAAGTAAAACGCCACTCACCATCTAAAGCCAGAAAACCATCAGTAATACTTTCAAAAATATTTGTAATTCTGTTTCTTGCTGCTTGTTCTCTTGAAAGCAGTTGCTGGCGTTCTTCCTCTATACGCTTGCTCTCGGTAATATCCTCTACTGCATAAGCAAATTGGGGAGCGCGATCGCAACACGTGGCAGCAATTGATGAAACTGTACCTCTAAGATATTTTTTCCCTTGAGGAGTCTCGTGGATATATTCAAAAGTAACAGGTAATTTAGTACGTTCAGCTTCACGGTAGTGATTTATCAACTGATGCACATACTCTTGGGGAATGCCTAACTCGCTAGCAAGACGATTTTGCATTGCTTGTGGAGTTAATCCAAAAAATTTTGCTGTCGTGGCATTATCAGAAATATGCAGGATATCATCATTGACAAGTTTTACTACTCCCATCATCATTGGCGTACTCTCAAAGAAGCTGCGGAGAGTAGATTCACTTTGATACAGTGCTGTTTGCGACTGTTTGTATTCCGTCTTAATACTAGCCAGTTCGGTAAGACTTCGTCGCAATTCTAACTGCCTGACTACTAATCGACTAATTGCTTGCAATGCCTCTATTTGTTCGGGGGTAATTTCTCGGGGAACCCGATCTGCAATACACAGTGCGCCAACCGCCACTCCCTCTGGTGCAAACAAAGGTATGCCAGCATAAAATCTGACATAAGGATAAGATGTAACTACAGAATTATTCGCAAAGCGTTCATCAGCTAAGGTATCAGGAATAACCAAAACATCACCCGTATTCATGCAAATGGGAGCGAACCCGATATCTATGGGCATTTCTTGTACATCGATCCCCAATTTGGCTTTGAACCATTGGCGATCGGCATCAATCAGACTAATAAGGGCGATCGGTATGCGGCAAATCTGGGCAGCTAGATATACTAAATCGTCGAATGCTTGTTCTGGTAAAGTGTCTAGAATCTGATATTGGTGAAGAGCTTCCAACCTCTTCACTTCATCATTATTAGGCACTAATGTTTTCATGAGATTTTCCACTACTGCTGAATTAAGGCTTCCTTCGTCTAACTCGCTATTTTGGAAAATGCTGAAGCATGACGGTAAGTGATAAGGAAGGAATAAGGAATATCAGTTATGATTCTCCTTGCAAGTGCCAATACATATGCCTATTGCTAATCCTAATCAGGAATTTGCCTGCTATTTACTAGGTAGTTACTGCACTTGGTAGTTGATTCAAGTCGCTATAAAAACCATCTAAAAAAGTAGCTAGATAACTTCGTTACTTCAACTATAGTAATATGCCTTAAGGATGATGACTAAGTCAGTGACTAAATTAAGTAGGATTACATAAAAAAACTAGAATTTGCGTATTGATTGGCATTTTTTTTATAGATGATGTTCATCTATAAAATAGCAAAAAGCTGTTAAATAGAGATTGTGGACAAAATAAGGTTGTATCAATAAACCTCTAGTAAAATACACTTTTGTAAGAGGTGAAGGAAAAACAATCCTTTTAACCCAAAATTCCCACCTTTTCACCCAACATTCTTACCTTCTACCGCGCCACTCGCCACAAGGGTGGCTTTGGGGTTCCCAACGCGCTGCTCGTTGCGCGTCTACAGAAACCTCCAAAGGCGCACTGGCTCCACAACTCAGAGGCTCCTCTTCTTTGTTATGACAACTAAATTTGCTTTCCCCATCAAGCCTAGAACTGAAGATAGCTTTGCCATTACCTTTGCGCCATTGTCTGTTGAAGAAATCTATCAACTAGCTAATGAGCCAGCCAATGGGGCTGTAGTGATGATGAGTGGAATGGTTCGCAATCAAACCGATGGAAAACCTGTGGTTGCGCTAGAGTATCAAGCTTATGAACCGATGGTGCTGCGGGTATTCTATCAAATTGCTGCCGATATTCGACAACAATGGACTGATGTGAATCGTATTGTGATTCACCATCGTATTGGGCGTTTACAAATTGGCGAAATTAGTGTTTTAGTTGCGGTGGGTTGTCCCCATCGTTCTGAAGCCTTTGAAGCTTGTCGTTATGCGATCGATACTCTTAAACACAATGCCCCGATTTGGAAAAAGGAGTGGTATTGCGGGCAAGATGGTAAGCTATCTAGCAGTTGGGTCAGTATCGGAGCTTGCGAACAAAACTGCTAAGGCGAAACATGGTTATTACTATGCGATCGCCTACCGATACGATAGTTACTAATCAGACGCCGCGATCGCCAGCGACGCAAATGAGCACAACCCTAGTTCTCGTTACCAGGTTCAACGTGGTAACGAGGCTTGGGAGGTTCTACCTCCGGGCTATTACATAAGCGTGCAAGATGTGAATCATTTTACTTGTTGATGAGTTTCTAATCAAGTAGATATACTCGATTTTGTGCGATCGCTTAATCATTCGTGAAAAACTAGAACCTCGATTTCTTGAAGAAATTGGGGTTCTGAAGCTTTCAATTCTCACACCTCAAATAGGATTGCTATTGTTGCTAGGTATAAAATCAATATCCCTTTCCACATGAAAAGGGATATTGCTTAAGAATTTTATATTCGTTAACACAAATATATTTAACATTAGCCTGTTTTAGAAAGCGAAAGCCACACCTTTATTACCCATAAAGGTATGTACCAATCAATACCTTTCGGTTAAGGAGGAAAGGGAAAAGGGAAAGGGATGGATGTTTACCCTTTAACATGCATCCCAGCTATAACTCCAGATCGAAGGTGCTAATCCGAAAAGTATTGATGTACCAATTGATTATCCATTACCACAACCGCTAAATAGCCACCAGCAGTTCACCGCAGCCTGTAGTTGATATACGTAAAATTGGGTTTGCTCAGAAGTCTGCATTCATACAAGTCTGCATTCAATCCTGCTCCTGTTTTGTGAAGACAAACTGCGAAAAATACTACAGACAAATTTTCAGCACAAATCTTTTTGTCAAGCTGTCTTTAGATAGATATTTGCTTGATGGATTTATTTACTACTTTGGGTTGATGCCCATACATTCATCTGCAAATCAGGAGATATTTTGTAAACGACATTTTTCCTACAGGCGTAGCAATTTTTGACAAATGTCAGGCAAACACAACAATATAGGAATTATACCCATACAAAAAGTTATTTTTATTACTTTATTTACATAAAATTTGTTTATATAAAATTTATCGATGATAAACTAAGCTAAATCAATTTCTATATCTAAATGTATCAAGTTTCTAACAGTATGTAAATTTTAATGAATTCAGACTTTCCATAAAAGCTCTAATCAGAACCGGAAGAGTAAAAATACTTCGTGTCAAAAGATACAATGTATTTTTTGATTTCAATCAAGATTGATAAATCTAGGTAATTACGGATAGATTTTTAAGAAAAAATTAAACATTATTCTTATCAATGGTTTGTGAACAAAAAAATTATAGTTGAACAATACAGACAGTGCGATCAAATACAACAGGATTTGAGATAAACACTGTTTAAATATTAGCGTGTCGGTTTGATAAGTATTTTTGTTCAAAATCTAAGTTTTGCGATAATTGGATGCTAATTAATCCATCCTTTTTTCGGTAACTTCTCGTTCTTAAAGTCGCTGCAAAATTTAAGCATAGACTCCAGGAAGAGCTTTGTTATTATTCTCAGCTTTGTCTTCTTTTTGTGTTAACAGAATAGATAAATTGTAGATCCATACTGTTATGAAGTAATCGCTTGATTTCAAAATATCGTGTGTAGATGTCTGTAGAAGTCTAAAATTCTGCTTCTTACAGATTTAGTAGAGTTTATCATTTGTCTTTTTTAACACTAATGACAAATGATTTAATCTCTCATGAGAACTAACACCATCTTGCTTAAATCTCAAAAGTTTTGCTGTAAGTAATTGCTAATCAAGCTAATGAAATTAGCAATTAATTTTTGGCTATTTGTAGCTACCAGTATTTACTTTTATTTAGGCAGATATTACTTAAACACGGGATTTAATTTTGCCGTGTAACCTTGATTTATGGAGTAATTATGAACGCATCAATTTTCTCAGAATTATACTGCCCATTTCCGTCTCAAATTAACAAGTATGTTGATGTTCTAGAAGATAATGCTCTTGAATGGGTCTTGCGTTTCAAGCTCTTGGCAGATGAATCCAGTTATCATCGTTTCCGCAAATCAAAGTTTTTTTTACTATCAGCAGGTGCATTTCCTGAATGCGAATTTGAAGAGTTAACAGTTGTAAATGATTGGGTGACTTGGCTATTTATTTGGGATGACCAATGCGATATGTCAGATTTAGGGAAAAAACCTGAATTAGTTGAGTTTTTTCACAATAGATTTCTAGCAATCTTAAAAGGTGCAGAGCTTACCAGCAACGATATACCCATTAGTTATGCTTTAGGTAACATACGACAGCGAATACTTCAAAAAGGAACTAAAAAATGGTTTGATTACTTCGTTAACGCTGTTGAGAACTATTTTGATGGATGTATCTTGGAGGCAACAAACCGCGCACAAGGAATTGTGCCCAACGTAGACATTTATACAAAGATACATATGTTAAGTGGTGCAATGGAATCTAGCATGGAATTCATTGAATTTTGCAATCATTTAATCATTCCCGATTTTGTCAGAGCAAACGATATTGTGAGAACGCTCACAAACATGACGAATAAAATTGTTTGCTGGTGTAATGATATCTTTTCAGCATCCAGGGAAATGGCAAGTGGTGATGTTCACAATTTAGTATTAGTACTGCATTATCAACAGGGACTTTCTCTGGAGGAAGCGATGAAGCGTGCTGTTGAAATGCACAATCAAGAGGTACAAGCAATGATAAATTTAGAATCTTCTCTTCCATCTTTTGGAAAAGAACTAGATACTGAACTGAACAAATATATATCAGGCTTGCATTCCTGGATAAGTGGCAACCTTGATTGGTCTTTTCGTTCTGGCCGTTATCAGAATGTAGAAAAACTAGAGTTGCTCAAACTATAAGGCTAACTGCAAGTTTCTAATCATCCCATCCCACTCCATGCTAATAAAAGTTGTTCCAAAAGCAAGGGTGGGATATTAGCCAATACAGTTCAGTTAAGATTTTGATCCCCCCTAGCCCCCCTTGAAAAGGGGGGAAAATTACTTTAAAGTCCCCCTTTTTAAGGGAGATTTAGGGGGATCTCCAAAGATTGAATTCTACTAACTGAACCGTATTGGCCTTTGACTCACCACTCACCTCTAGCTTCTTGATTTTTTCCTTCTTGCAAAAAGATTTAGGAACTTGGACTCCCTAGGGAAAATTTCTGCGCCAACGGCAGCAAATTGATAAACTACTGTACGCTGAAATTGCTGAACAACGGCAGCAACCCGATTCAAATAGCATCGATATCCTTCACTATTGCATCGGAATCTCTATCACAAACTCAGTTCCCTCTCCTGGCTTAGAATTACAGATTAACTTACCCTTGTGTTTGTCCACAATAATTTGATAGCTAATTGACAATCCCAACCCTGTACCACTTCCTACTGGCTTAGTGGTAAAAAATGGGTCAAAAATTTTCTGTTGTACCTCAGGATTTATGCCAAGGCCATTATCAGCAATCTGAATTCTAACGCTATTGTCGTCTGTTATCTCAGTACAAATATGAATCTTAGGGACGGGGATTTGCTGATTTTTCTCATCCCTGCTCGCCAATTCCCTATTCCCATCATCCAATGCATCGATCGCATTAGAAAGAATATTCATAAACACCTGATTTAACTGACCGGCGTAACAAGTTACTTCCGGCAGTTGTCCGTATTCTTTGATGACTTCTATCTCGGAGCGATCGCTCTTTGCTTTCAGTCTGTGTTGCAAAATCATCAAGGTGTTGTCGATGCCTTCATGAATATCTACAGGTTTCATTTCCGCTTCATCCAAGCGGGAGAAGTTGCGTAAGCCTAGAACAATATTACGGATGCGCGATGTTCCGATCTTCATTGAATCTAAAAGCTTTGGTAGGTCTTGTAGTAGGAAATTTAGGTCAATCTCCTCCGATTTTTCAGCAATTGCAGGAGAAGGATTGGGGTAATCCTGTTGATAAATAGCAATTAATTCCAGCAAGTCTTGGACATATTCCCTAGCATGAGCAATATTGCCATGAATAAAGTTGATGGGATTGTTGATTTCATGGGCAATTCCTGCTACCATCTGCCCCAAGCTAGACATTTTTTCACTTTGGATCAGTTGGGTTTGAGTGCTTTGCAAATCAAGTATGGCTTGTTTCAAGCGCTGATTTTTTTCGTTGAGTTCCTGTGTTCTCTGTTCAACTTTCTCTTCTAAGGTATGGCTGTATTCTTCCAAGTGTTCTTTTGCTTGTGCCAAATCCCTGTAGAGAATCGCATTCTCTAGAGAGATTGCTGCTTGGGTGGTAATCACTTTCAGAAGTTCTAGGCGATCGCGCGTAAACGCTCCTGTTGTCAGATTATTTTCTAGGTAGAGAATACCGAGGAATTTGCCTTGGTTGTTAATCGGAGTACATAATAGGCTCTTGGGTCGCTGACGGATGATATAGCGATCGCTTGCTACCGACTCTTCCGTCTTGGCATCATCAATGACACAAATTTCTCCTGTGCGTTTGACGTAGTTAATTAAAGTAATAGGAAGGTCATCGCTGAATTCAAGGGAAGTTGATGGAAATTCTGTGTAGGTAGGTGCAGAAGTAGAACTGGAACTGATACAGGCAACCGTTAAGTCCAGATTATCACCTGTGTTCAACACTAAAGCACATTTAGAGGCTCCTGCGTTTTCCATGACAACTTTCATTAAAGTAGAAAGCAACTGCTCCAGTTCAATTTCCCCAGAGAGTGCTTGAGAAGCTTTAATCACAGCTGCCAAATCCAAAGAGTCAGAAATGCTTGTGTGAGAGCCTACGACAGTATGATGGCTGCTTGTTGGAGTCGTTAGGGATGTGGTATGACCAGTGGTGCTTTTATTACTAGAATAAAGGCTTGGTTTTCCCTGCTGGAGAATGGGAGCAAGTAATTGGGGATAGCGTTTGGCCAAATCGTCAACTTTAGCTTTAGCTCCCCAGCGAACATAGCAATAATAAGCATCAGTGAGGTAAGCTTGAGCAATCTTCTGTTTGCCCCATTCTAGATAGAACCTAGCTGCAAGTTCGTTAGCGAGAGCTTCTTCATTAATGTATTCGTGTTCTTTGGTAAGGGCAATGGCGCGATCGTAACAGTCAATGGCTTCGAGATATTCACCCTGAACTCGATGCCGTTCTGCCTCTACTAAATAATATCTGTGTAAATAATTCATGGGAGCATGATGCCCCCATTTCTGCATTTTGTTCTGATTGACTTGTACTCTATTAAGAATGCACTGTTGGTCTGGTTGGGTTGCTTCAGCATACATTGCTAAGCGTGCTAGTGAATCATAAAAATGGAACAGAGCAGTAACTATTTGTCCTGTACCACCCGCTAAATATTTTTCTGCCAGTGTGGCATTTTCAACTGCTTGAGAGAAATCCTGAAATAGATAAGACAAATGTAGTTTGCTGCAATATAAATGAAACAATCCTCCTAAATCATTAACTTGCTGATGCACTCGCAACATTTTTTCCTCATCGTAAAAATCACCGATTAAACAACAAGGATTTTCAACAGTTGTTAGCAAGTTTGAGACAGTTTGCCAATATATTCCATGCCAGTTCAATACTGTTAATTGATTTAATTGACGAATAGCATTACTGTAATCGGCCATTTCTTGTTTTAGTTCTGCTAGTTCTCTCCCGATGAAATATGAACAGTAAGCATATCCATAAAGAGAATAAGCAGCATATTCTAAATCTCCCGTTTCTAATCCAACTGAGTAAGCTTCCAACAAAGGTTGCAATATTTCCCTAACATGCTCCTTCCAATGCACAATACCTGTATTACAGGTCAAAATTGTCTTTGTTTTTACTGCTGGAGTATTGAACTTAGCCAGAAGACTCAAAGCTAGTTTGCCAAATTGATAGCCACACTCAATGTCTCCTAATATGCCGCAAAGAATTACCCCATAGTTAGTGTATGCATAGGTAGACCAGAAAGAATTACCGTATTTGAAAGATAAACTAATTTGTTTAGATACACACAGTGGATAAAGAGTGGGAAAAGCTTGATAAATAAAGCCCAATGTACATGATAGGATACTCATCGCTGCCAGAGCATGAGGTTCTGTCATGTCCGGCAGATCAATTAAGTCTTCGATGCGCTTCCCAGCCAAATTTGATGTTATTTCTGCTATCGCTAATTGCATATCAGATTCGCTGGGATTTTCAGGAAACTCTACCTCCAGCAACTTTAGAACTGCTAGTGCGGTATTTACAGCCTCTAATGCTTGGTTTTGCGCTCCATAAGCTTTAATTTTGACTTCATAAACTTTCACTTTCTCCAGCAGTGTTTTCGCTCGTGCCAAAACTACCTGGATGAACTGCTCAGTCTGTTCAAAATTGCCAGCCAGGAATGCTGCCTCTGCTGCTGTTTCATATAAAGATAGAGTTAGCTCGTATTTTTTCTCCCAGCTATCAGCTGCTAATAGTTCAATGCCAGTTATTAAATACTTAATTGCTACTGCATAAGCTGTTGATGCTAAAGCTTTACGTCCGGCAATTAAGTTCATGGTAGCCAGTTGATCGCGTTCAGTCTGTACAGTGATTAATTCTACTGCTGTATTGAATTGATTAACCAGAGCAAAAATGTTTTCTTCACGCTCTACATCTGGAATTTTATTCAACAACAATTGACCAATTTTTAGATGAATTGCTTTTTTTGTTTCTTCAGGTATTAAAGAATAAGCTGCTTGCTGTACTCGGTCATGTACAAATTTGTATTTGGGTAATTGGGTAGATTTTTCCCTCTCACCCACTGACAATATTTCATTACTATTATCTGCAAATAATTTATAGTCTTCACTTTGAGGTAAAATTAACCCTTCATGTAAAGCTACCCATAAATCGGATGCCGTGTCTATTGCATTTTTTTCAGATACGATAGAAAGAGTTTTTAAGTCAAATTGATTGCCGATACAAGCTGCCAATTTGAGAATTTCCTGGGTATGTCTGGGCAGCTTCTCTATTTGAAGTGACATAAATTCTACAACATCGTCTGTAAGAGACAATGACATTATTTTTGACAGGTTATACTGCCAACGTCCAAGGTCAAACTGGAATTTAATTAGTTCATCGGCATGCAAAGACTTGAGAAATTGATTGGTAAAGAAGGGATTACCTTTAGTTTTGGCAAATACCATTTGGGTCAGAGGAACAGCTATTGCTTCAGAGCAATGGAGAGCATCAGCAATCAAACGGTTTACATCACTCTGATTTAAAGCTTTGAGACTAATAGTATGAATAGTGTTTCCATTTTTTTCAATTTCATTTATTGCTAAAGAAAGTGGATGAGTTTTGGAGACTTCGTTATCCCGATACGCACCAATCAGCAGGAGACTTCCTTGAGTTCCGCTTATTTCCTCTGTCTGACATTCCCCTAAATCTTCCTCAAAGGAAGATGTGGTGGAGTATAACAAAGGAGAGGGAGTAGAACTTAATAGTAATTGGATGAATTTCAAAGAAGCTGCATCGGCCCATTGCAAGTCATCTAAAAAGATTACTAAGGGATGCTCTTTACTGGTAAAGACTTGGATAAATCTCTGGAACAACAAATTGAAACGATTTTCGGCAGCATTGCCCGAGAGTTCAGTAACTGGGGGTTGCTTGCCAATAATCTGTTCTAGTTGAGGAATTACATTGATGATGACTTGAGCTTGATCGCCTAAGACAGTCAAAATTTTAGCTTTCCATATTTGAATTTGAGCATCAGACTCAGAGAGCAGTTGTCTAATTAAATCCCGAAAAGCTTCTATCCATGCTAAAAAAGGGATGTCACGTTGGAACTGGTCAAATTTTCCTTTGATGAAGTAGCTGCGCTGACGGACGATGGGTTTGTGGACTTCGTTGACAACAGCTGTTTTCCCCACACCAGGATCACCTATGACTAATACCATTTTGGCCCCCCTGTAACCCATACCATTTGCTAAAACGGGAGAAACCTCTGCAACACGCTGATTTACCTTGTTAAGGGGAGATTGAGGAGGATTGGCAACACTCTCAAAAGCAGCGAGAAGGGTTTCTACTTCCCGTTGACGACCATATAGTTTTTCGGGAATGAGAAAACGGTCTGGGATATCCCTAGTTGCTAACTCGAAGAATGTTATTTTTCCAGTCTCTTGCCACTGTCGTTTGCACAGTTCTAGGTCATGCTTTAAACCCAAGGCACTTTGATAGCGATCTTCAGCATTTTTTGCCATTAGTTTGCTGATAATGTCAGACAAAATTGGGGGAATGTCAGACTTAATACAGCTGGCTTTTGGTGCTTCCTTAGCAATGTGACAATAAACTAACTCCATTGAGTCAGTCGTGGTGAAGGGTAACTGTCCTGTGAGAAGTTCAAAGAAAGTAACACCGAGGGAATAAAAATCGGTACGGTAGTCAATACCTCGGTTCATTCGTCCGGTTTGTTCTGGGGAAATGTAAGCTAGCGTACCTTCTAAAACATTGGGATTGGTGAGGCTTTGAATTTCTCTTGGCAGGAGAGAGGCAATACTGAAATCGATAATTCTGACTTCTTTTGTAGTGGGATTGATCAGAATGTTGGCAGGTTTGATGTCTTTGTGAATGACACGCTGGCGATGCAGTTCGTCAAGGATGGAGGCAATTTGAATGCCTGTGTCAAGAAAATTATTTACAGGAATACCATGTAAATTCTCTAGATTTATCTCCATCCACTGCTGAAGGGAAATGCCGCCAAAGTCCTCCATAACTATGGCGTAACCGTTGCGGTAATTTTCTAAGCTATAGGTTTTGACGATGCCAGGAAGGTCAAGGTTTTTGGTGATATTATACTGATTGCGGAACTGGGCAACTTCATTGAAGCTGGGATATTCATTCCGCATCAGTTTGATGATGATGGGTTTTTGGTCTTTTTCTCTGATGCCGCGATAAACAATAGTTCTGCTACCCGAGTAGATTTGCTCAGTAATGGAATAACCAGGAAAGGGAATAATTTTATCCAATGAAACTAACATTATTGTTTGCCGAGTCTTATAGTTTGATATCTGTGATTTAGTATTCCCATTGAATAAGTGCCGCTATCATTGCTATCCGTCAAATTATGTGTATTTTGTGAAAGATATACATGAACTCATACATTAGCTATGTGAAATTATGGAAATAGTAAACGTCTACAGAAGATGGGAAAAGCTTAAATAAGTTTGAAGCATCTCAAAATCTTGAGATGCTTCAAACTAGGAAGTTTTGCACTTCCTGTCAAGTTTGATAAAAGTTTTAGTTAATGCTACTTGATTTTCTGTTTAATAAAGGTTACAACTTGGGCTAGCTGTTTCTTCAAGCCATCTATTTCCGCCTGCATTTTGGCAATTTTTTCATTCAGTGCCTGAATTTCATCACCAGAAGAAGCTATTCCGACATCAGCACTTGGTGTCACACCATTAGGTGTCGCTACCGGAACAGATTCTTGGCGCGGCTGTTTAGCCTTTGTCATTGCTGACTTAATTGCGCCAATTAGTTGCTTTTGGTCAAAAGGTTTACCAAGAAATTCAAAATTTTCAAAGGGTTCTGAGATTTTTTCCGTCACCTCTTCTTTACGACCAGACATGATCACTAAAGGTATCTTCTTTAGGTCGGGTTGAGATTGAATTTGCTGGAAAACCTCCCAACCGCTCATTTTTGGTAACAGGAAATCCAGCATGATCAAGCTGAATTTCTCCTGACGGATTAAATTCAGTCCTTCTACACCGTCTTTTGCTTCTATTACATCGAAGTTACCCGGAGGTAACATTTCTCGTACTTTTACCCGGACAACTGTAGTGTCATCGATCACTAGAACTTTGTTACTTACCACGACTGCTTGCTCTAACAGAAACTTTAGGTTTTAATGGCGGTTTTACCGCTTTTCGGCTCTTGAATTCTCCCACTATATCCAATATTTATCTTGATTGGGGAATAGTATTTTCTAGGAGAAGTTCCTACTCATATAAGTGTTTTACCTAACTTCGGCTGATGTTGGTTGCAATTTGTGTCATGGTGATAAAAGTAGACTTATTGCAGAAGCCAGGAAAAGAGGAAGGGGTAAAAAATTCCTTTTCCCTTTACCCTTTAAACTTTCCCTCAGCCGTAGGCTTTTCCTTTGCTCTTTACTGTTGCCCCCAGCTTATATGTCCATGACCTTCTCCAAAACAAACCAACTCAAGTCTGAAATTGCAGCTATGCCAACGTGGTTGCGTCGCCCAATTGGCAAAGCTAGTGAACTCTCGACGGTACAACGTATTATCAAGCAGCGCCAAATTCACACTATCTGCGAAGAAGGACGTTGCCCTAACCGAGGGGAGTGCTACGCCCAAAAAACAGCGACTTTTTTACTGATGGGTCCAACTTGCACTAGGTCTTGTGCTTTTTGTCAGGTAGATAAAGGTCATGCACCAATGCCTTTAGACCCTGAAGAACCGCAAAAGGTGGCAGAGGCGGTACAACTTTTAGGACTCCGTTATGTAGTGCTGACTTCTGTAGCACGTGATGACCTAGCAGATCAGGGTGCTAGTTGGTTTGTTAAGACGATAGAGGCGATCCGTCAGTTGAATTCAGAAACTCAAATAGAAGTACTGACTCCTGATTTTTATGGGGAACGGCAGCGCATAGCGGCGATCGCCCAGGCAAAGCCAGCTTGTTACAACCACAATATTGAGACAGTGCGACGATTAACCGGGCCAGTGCGTCGAGGAGCAAAGTACGATCGCTCACTTTTGGTTCTGCAAATCGTTAAAGAAATCGATCCTACTATTCCCACTAAGTCTGGTTTGATGTTGGGACTCGGAGAAACTGTTGAAGAAGTAATCGAAACAATGACGGATCTACGCAATGTCGGGTGCGATCGCCTCACCATTGGCCAGTATATGCGCCCTTCTTTAGAACATTTACCAGTACAAAAATACTGGACTCCAGAAGAATTTGATCAGTTGGGTGCGATCGCGCGAAAAATGGGCTTTAGCCACGTCCGTTCCGGCCCTCTAGTTCGCAGTTCCTACCATGCTGGAGAGCAAGAGGAGGGGGCATAAAAATTATGAATTATGAATTATGAATTATGAATTATGAAATTTTCACCAATTCTCAATGCCCAATGCCCAATTCCCAATTCCCCCCTCCCCCACTCTCCCACTCCTTCTTTAGGTAGGACTACCCAAAATCACGAAAATATTTTTAACGAATGTGGCGAATGGGGACATCTGTTTGGTATTTCTGAAGATGTCCTTAAGTTAGGAGTTCATCAAGATGGCTCAAGCAGATACTACAGCAGATAAACCCGTAGCTAAATCAACCACAGCTAAACCTCCCTATCCATTTCGGACGGGCTGGGCGCTGCTACTCTTAGCTGTCAATTTCCTTGTGGCTGCCTATTATTTCCACATCATTGAATAGTTAAGTGGTTAAACTTCTGATCTAAATCAGAAACTGGGAATGGGGAACAGGGAGTGAGGATGGGGGATCGGGGAGCAGGGATCGGGGACTGGGTTACATCCTTTCTCAATGCCCAATTCCCAATTCTCAATTCTCGATCCCCGATCCCCAATCCCTAGCTCAGATCGTGCCTCTAAATAAACCTTTGGGACGAATGAGCAGCACTAAAATCATGATTAGCAAAGCTACACCTTGTTTATATTGAGAACCAAGCCAAGGCGTGCTGATCTCTTGGACAATACCGATGATAAAAGCTGCGGCGATCGCACCGTAAGGATTGCCAATTCCACCCAAAATTACTGAAGCAAATAAGGGTAAAATCAGAAACCATCCCATGTTTGGACGCACCGCTTCACTTAGTCCCAGCATGCTACCACCAAGAGAAGTCACACTGCCGGCAATCACCCAAGTCCACACTACAACGTGGTCAACATTGATACCAGATACTCTTGCCAAATCAATATCATCGGCGACGGCTCGCATCGCTTTGCCGATTTTTGTATTTTGGAGGAGGTAATGCAGTACTAAAATTGCCAATACAGCTAAAACAAATACCAAAAGCTTGACTTGAGGTACCTTTATTCCTCCTATGTCCAAAGCTGGAGAGACAGGCACATTGTATTTTTGGTTACCACCACCCCAGATAAAGATAATGCCATTGCGAAGGAAGAGTGCCAGACCAATGGAGATAATAATAAAGGTAGTAGAAGTAGCGCGGATAGAACGCATTCTTGACCACAGCAATTTTTCCGACAACAGCATTGCCCCTACTGTTCCTAATGCTGCCAGTACCATCGACAGCCAAATATTAACCCCAAAGGTATTTACGAACAGCGTCAGATAAGCTCCTAAAGTGAGAAAGTCACCGTGGGCAAAATTAGACAACCGTAAAATCCCATAAGTTAGGGTAAGTCCAACCGCGCCTAGAGCAATAATACTTCCCACTGCAATGCCGTTGATAGTTAATTGAGGAAGTTGTGCAATCCAAGCGGCAAAAAATTGAGCCAATTGTGCATCCATAGTCTTAATTTAGTCGTAAGCAACTTACAGCATAAAGCTTTCAGAGTTTCTACAAGAATTCTGGGTAATGCAGTCAAACTCGACACTTCCAGTTTTAGTTTATAAATATAGAAAGAGGAGTGCGTTAATATACATAGAATCTTATTCGCACTTCTGTACGAATCTAAACTTTTGAAGCGGTCTAGTTGACCATGCAACAATACTCAAGCTTACCAGAGCAGAACTCACAATTAGATGCTACACAAACTGTTTTGACAACAATTCAGCAACTTAAGGCTGAGTTGTGGCTGGAACGCAGCTTGAGTCGGTTGCAAAATCGCCTCAATGATTGCCTAGTTTGTTTGACTAGTAATCAACAAACAGTGACAAGTGAAGCAGACATTTTTAAAATAGTGGTCAACGAACTCAACAGTGCTTTAAATAATAGTAGGGTGGCGATCGCCCTTGTAGAACCACAGCAAACAGTTAGCAAAGTTTGTTTTATTTCTAGTTCACCATCTCGACGTTCACCATTACCACTGCTAAAACCGATGGTGAGGAAAGGTAAAAAACTTCACTTGAGATTACAAGAAGAGATAGACATCGAAGATTTACAGTTTCTTGAGAAACAAGATCCCCCGAATGCTTGGCAGTTAGCCGATAATTCTGGCAGTGTTATCGGCTGGTTAATTATTGCTAGAACACCCATTGAGTCTAGTTGTGAATTATTTAAAGATGTATGCACTCAAATCACATCACAATTGTTAGCACGCGCTGCCCAACAATGTGCTGCAACCATAACACAATTGCGGAGAATACAATCTTTACAGCAGCATTGTCAAAATTTAGAAAACTTGAATCAAGAACTAGAACGCACTAATCAACTCAAAAACCAGTTTTTGGCAAACACCAGTCACGAAATCCGTACACCACTCAGTTCAATTATCGGTTTTACCCACTTGCTTTTAGCTCAAGGCTACGAGCCATCTAGAGAACGTCACCAAGAGTATTTAAACATTATTCAATCTAGTGGTAAGCATTTGTTGGCTTTGATTAATGATATTTTGGATCTCTCCAAAATCGAAGCCAATCAACTAGAGATGCAATGGGAAAAAGTAGATTTGCAAACTCTGTGTCGCAATGTTTTGATATTGGTAAAAGAGAAAGCAGCTAATAAGGGTTTGAAACTGGTACTTGAAATAGACTCTAATGTCACTACCTTAATTGCCGATTCCTTGCGACTCAAGCAAATGTTATTGAATTTGCTGTTTAACGCCCTCAAATTTACAAATACTGGAACCGTTGGCTTACAAGTTAAATCCAATGATTCCTGGATACATTTTACAGTTTGGGATACAGGTACTGGCATCCCCAAAGAACACCAGACAGAACTTTTTCAACCTTATTTCCAAATTGCTAACACCGTAGTTGGTAGAGATGAAGGTACAGGTTTGGGGTTAGCGGTGACTCGAAAACTTGCAGAACTTCACGGTGGTCGGGTAGAAGTGGAATCAGAACTAAATTCTGGTTCGCGTTTTACAATCATACTTCCGCTGAGACAAGCAGAAGAGGGGGAGGTGGGGAGAACCGGAGATGGGGAGGTGGCTAACTCCCAATCACCCATTACCCATTACCAATTACCCATTACCAATTACCCATCACCAAATATTTTGTTAGTGGAAGATGACTTACCTAACGCCCAGATGATGCAAACTTATCTTCAGAAATTGGGGTATCAGGTAAATTTAGTCAAAAATGCTGCCGAAATGTGGAAATCATTAAACAAGCAAAAGCCAGGAGTGATTTTATTGGATGTTCAACTACCAGATGAGAACGGTTTGGCACTCGTAAAGAAATTGCGAGAACATAAATATTTTCGGACTATTCCAATCATTGTCCAAACAGCAATGGCAATGAAAGGCGATCGCGAAACTTGTCTAGCAGCAGGAGTAAATGACTATATTGCTAAACCGATAGATTTGCCACTGTTAGGAACTTTGGTATCAAAATACTGCAAAGCATCTATTTAGGGAATGGGGAGGTGGGTGATGGGGAGAGTGGGGGAGTGGGGGAGTGAGAGAATAACCAACAACCAACAACCAACAACCAACAACCAATAACTAAAATGTAATTTGTAGGGTGCTGTACGTTTTTGGCTAGATGTAGAAATGATGCTGACAGAGAAACTTGAGCAACTAAAAGCCATATTTGCAGAAATGGAGCAAGCGTTGATTGCTTACTCTGGTGGTGTTGATAGTACTTTAGTTGCTAAAATTGCCTATGATGTTTTGGGCGATCGCGCTTTAGCGGTGACAGCTGTTTCGCCGAGTTTGTTACCAGAAGAATTAGAAGATGCCTCCCTGCAAGCAGCAACGATTGGGATTCCCCATAAAATCATCGAAACACATGAGATGGAAAATCCCAATTACACCTCCAACCCTGTCAACCGCTGTTATTTCTGCAAAAGTGAATTGCACGATACCCTCAAACCCTTAGCTGTAGAGATGGGTTATCCCTACGTGGTAGACGGAGTCAATGCTGATGATTTGCATGATTATCGCCCAGGAATTCAGGCGGCAAAAGAAAGAGGTGCGCGATCGCCATTAGCAGAAGTTGGTATCACTAAAGCAGAAGTCCGTCAACTGTCTCAACAACTCAGTTTACCTTGGTGGGATAAACCCGCCCAACCTTGTCTCAGTTCCCGTTTTCCCTACGGTGAAGAAATTACAGTTGCCAAATTGCAGCGCGTAGGTAGGGCAGAAATTTACCTACGTAAATTGGGTTGGCAGAATTTGCGCGTACGTTCGGAAGGTGACACAGCCCGAATTGAATTGCCACCAGAACAAATTCAAAATTTTGTATTGAATACTGACATAAACTCAGTAGTTTCCACATTTCAAGAATTTGGTTTTATCTACGTAACCCTCGATTTAGAAGGGTATCGTAGCGGCAAATTGAATCGGGTACTAAATCAAAAAACCTTGATTACCAATTAAATCTATACAAGGCTTGCCGATCAAAATTGCCCAACCATTTTAGAAAGGATCGGGAAACAAAAATAGCTTCTAAATACAACATAGTATAACTTCGCCTGCGAAATTCTTGCACCAAAACTCTGCGAACCTCTGCGTTTTCCTCTGCGAGCCTCCGCGTTTCAAACCATTACTCTTTTACGCAAAGCAGTACTAAATCTTTTAAAACACAACCCACTAACTTTGTGTCAGAATTGGACATATGTTGTGCTCGGCATAACGACCTAACACTAAAAGCGATGATGGGAACGAGTAATCTCTAAGTCGGCGCAAGAGCGAGTCAGAGACGGTGTGAGCCTGATCGTACGGTAGAGACGAAAATCCTCCCTGAGCTGCTCTCCGAAAAAAGCATTTCCAGGCAAACACACCAAATGCTTTGAGTAGACAGAGCCGCGCTCCGCGCGTTACAGCGGGTCGCTCTTCCCAGTTGGGAGTAGCGACAGAGTCTAGAGTCGTAAGGCTTTAGTGAAATTGGGTGGTACCGCGCTCACCTCAGCGTCCCAATGCAGAGGAATTATGAACCAGGATATGAATGCTGAACGCCTGGTTCGGATAGTCGCTCGTGAGTGCGGTCAACTATGTTTAGAGAAGTTCAACAAGCGGTTCGCTTTCCAGATTTAGAGAGAGAAATCATCGACTTTTGGAAAAAACGTGATATTTTCCACAAGTCAGTAGACAAAGAGGCTCCCAAAGGAATTTTTGTCTTCTATGAAGGCCCGCCAACTGCCAATGGCAAGCCGGGTGTGCATCATGTCATCTCCCGTGCTTACAAGGATCTGTTTCCCCGCTATAAAACCATGCAAGGGTACCGAGTCCAACGCAAAGGTGGATGGGATACACATGGATTGCCCGTCGAGCTTGGTGTTGAAAAAAAGTTAGGCTTTACCAAGAAGTCTGACATTGAGGCATTTGGTATCGCTAAATTTAATGAACTCTGCAAGCGATCGGTCTTTGAGTACATCCAGGATTGGAATGCTCTAACTGAACGCATCGGCTATTGGCTCGACTTAGAAAATGCTTACATCACCTACTCCAACAGCTACATTGAATCCTGTTGGTGGTTGATGAAATCGCTGTGGGAACGCGGTCTTCTGTTTGAAGATTATCGCACCACCTGGCACTGTCCCCGCAACAATACCAGTCTCTCAGATCATGAAGTGGCGCAAGGGTATCGCGAGAATGTGGAAGATCCCTCCGTATACCCCAAATTCCCAGCCCACCTTAGCCAACTGATAAACCGCGATATTCTTGAATCTAGAGAACGTCCCGTATATATCTTGGCTTGGACTACGACCCCGTGGACGCTCGCTGCGAATGTCGCCCTAGCGGTGAGAGGCGATGCAACCTATGGTCTATTTGAGGCTTCGGCTAGCGATCGCAATCAAGATCAAAAAGACCTCTACATCCTAGCTTGCGATCGCGCTAACGATGTGTTCGGTGAAGGTAATTACCGGACACTGAAGACCTTTACTGGTGAAATGCTAGTTGATCTAGGCTACGATCCCATATTACAAGGTCGCGTTCCAGAGGGGGAAGACCTTTCTAGGGGCTTCCGTATAGTTATCGACGAGCAAGTTACCATTAGCGACGGGACAGGAGTTTTGCATATTGCGACTGCATATGGAGACCTTGAGCTTGGACGCAAGCACAACCTGCCAATGCTCTTCTCAGTCGATCTGTTGGGTAAAGTATATCCCGAAGTGAAGCCAGTCAATGCGACTGAAAGTTCTTATACCGGAGTATTCTTTAAGGATGCCGATGAGCAAATTGCTCAGGATTTGCAAGAGTTGGGTTTGCTCTACCGAAAAACTACCATCCGACATACCTATCCTTTCAACTACCGCGATGGAACGCCGCTGATTAACTACGCCAAAAAGAGTTGGTACGTCCGCACGACAGCAATTAAAGACAAGCTGATTGAAAACAATAACAAAATCGCTTGGCATCCGGAATATATCCGCGATGGTCGATTCGGGAATTGGCTGTTGAATAACATTGATTGGGCACTTTCACGCGAGCGGTATTGGGGCGCACCGCTACCCATCTGGGTTAGTGAAGACGAAAGCGAGTCTCTGTGTATTGGCAGCCTCAGAGATTTAGAAGCGCTGGCGGGACGCGATCTGTCTGAGTTAGATTTGCATCGTCCTTACATCGACGAAATTACCTTTGAGAAGAACGGCAAGTGCTTCAAACGTGTTCCCTATACCATAGATGTCTGGTTTGAGTCAGGCGCAATGCCCTATGCACAGTGGCACTATCCCTTTGAGAATCAAGACATGCTAGCTCAAAGTTTTCCAGCAGACTATATTTGCGAGGCAATTGACCAAACGCGCGGCTGGTTTTACAGTCTGCACGCTTTGGCAACCCTACTCACAGATACTGGCAGTCTAGATCGAGAATCGGGTGCTTTGTCCCAGATTAAACAGGATTCTCCAGCCTTCAAAAACGCGATCGTACTCGGACACATTGTAGATGAAAAGGGCGAGAAGATGTCCAAGTCAAAGGGCAATGTGGTTGATCCTTGGACTGTGTTAAATGCTCAAGGAGCGGACGCCCTACGCTGGTATCTCTACAGTTCTAGCCCTCCTGACAGTACCAAGCGCTTTTCGCAAGCATTGGTTGAAGACACCTTGCGCGACTTCTTGATGACACTTTGGAACACCTACAGTTTCCTAGTCCTCTACGCAAATCTCGACAAACCCGATTTAGCCCGGGAAATTGCGGTGACAGAACGTCCTGCTATCGATCGCTGGTTAGTTTCCAAAACCAATGCACTTGTGCGGGATGTCACAGACAAACTCGATGCCTACGATCCCACAACTGCTAGTCGAACGATCCGCGATTTTGTGGTGAACGACCTCTCAAACTGGTATGTCCGTCGCAATCGCCGCCGATTTTGGAAATCTACTAGCGATCGCGACAAACTCTCAGCGTACAAGACCCTTTATGACACCCTAGTGACAGTCGCTAAGCTAATGGCTCCAATGGCAACCTTTAGCAGCGAACACATCTATCAAAACTTAGTGCTGAGTATCTTTCCGAACGAGCCAGAGTCAGTGCATTTAGCCAGCTGGCCTGAGTGGGATGCTGCCTTGATTGACGAATCAGCAATGCGTGACATGAGTACGCTGATGCGAATTGTCGAGTTGGGACGTGCTACCCGCGCGATGGCTGGAGTGAAAACACGTCAACCCCTTCCGCAAATGTTAGTGCGGGTTCAGAATGAAGCAGAGCTTTTAGGATTGAAGTGCTTAGAAGACCAACTGAAAGAGGAACTCAACGTTAGATCGGTAACTTACCTAGATGTGACAGCAGATTTTGTAGATTACACCGTCAAACCCAATTTACCACTTCTGGGCAAGCGCCTTGGTAAGAAGTTACCCAAGTTGAGGACAGCGCTTGCAACCCTTGACAGTCGTGAAATTGTCGATAACATCCGTGATGGGAAAGAGACTGCGATCGAACTGGATGGAGAACTCTATCACTTTGAACCTGAAGCATTTCTCATTGAAGCTCAGAGTCCAAAGAACTATGTAGCACTCGAAGAATACGGCTATTTAGTGGCGCTGAACACTCAACTCACAAAAGAACTGATTCAAGAAGGACTCGTTCGAGATGCCATCCGCCTGCTACAAAATGCGCGCAAGCAGGCAGGTTTGGAAGTTTCCGAACGGATTGAATTGGGAGTGAAGACATCAGGAGAGCTGTTAGAGTCCCTGAATGTACATCTCGAATTAGTGAAGAACGAAGTACTCGCTGTTGAGATTTACTTTGAAGAACTTGAGAACGCTTACTATCATCAGCAGATAGATGTCAATGGTACACCATTAATCATCAGCCTCAAGACTATAGAAATTATCTGACTCTTTGTGTCTTGGTGTATTTGTGGTTTTAAAAATATT
>NZ_JACAEU010000126.1:0-21992 GCF_013388695.1 Fischerella sp. | reverse complement strand
GGGCGGGCAGGATGCTCCGAAGTTCCGAACCCTTTGGGAAGCCGCCCGGAGGGCGTCTACGGAGGAAGCCTCCGCTCGGACTTCTCTCCACCCCACAATATTATTAAAGCTCTTGTGGGCTGGGCTTCTAGCCCGCACTGTTTTTAGTTTATTTATGCCTTTCTACCGACAGGGAGTGGGAATTGGGGGAGAACTCCCTTTGGAGCGTGCTGGCTCACCAATGACTAATGACGACCTTAACTAGTTAGCTTTATTTGTACCGACCTACTTATTGTTTCCTCTTTAACTTTTCTCACAAGAAGTAAAAGTAGGTTTTCAAGACATTTATTTATGAGAAAAATCTCATCTTTATGAGAATTTTCTCACAAATAAGTATGAAAATATTTTTGCTCTTATCCCAGCCGCTTCTTCTTTATTACCTCAAAAAACTAATGTAGTAATGCAAATTTTCTCTAGCCATAAAATATATTTTTTATAAAAATTTACATAATTTTACGCGAACATATTTTGCCGCTCGGAATCAGCAATTTTGTCATCATGCCAGTAACATGATATTATTCTTACTTGCTCTATCGAGAGTAGTAAATTATTTAATTTCAAAAAAATTTGAAATTCTCTGATTTTTTTAAAAAGATTGTAAAAATGTCTGGAATAATATTCATTTGTGACCAAAATCATTAAGCTTATAAATAAACATCAGCAAAATTCAGACTTCAGTCTGATGGCAAAATTGAAACAGCTAGTAAGCTGTCAAAGATCCAAATGAAAATAGCCTTTATCGTAAACAAGTTTCCAGTTTTATCTGAAACGTTTATTCTGAACCAAATTACTGGATTAATTAATCGTGGACATGAGGTTCACATATACGGTTCTCCACCGGATGATGCTTCTAAATTTCATCCAGATGTAGAAACTTATAACTTGCTCAAGCATACCTATTATGCTCTTTCAGTTCCTAAAAATCACTTCTGGCGCTTGCTCAAAGGTCTGGGATTTATAATTGCCAATTTTAATCAAGCTCCTCTTGTAATACTGCGATCGCTCAACTTTTTTCGCTACGGTAGGAACGCAGCTTCCCTGAGATTATTGTACTCAATTATACCTTTATTAAAGATACAAACATACGATATAATCCACTGCCAATTTGGGATACAAGGCAATCAAGGATTGATTTATCGCGAACTTGGTGCTATCCAAGGAAAGTTAATTACTTGCTTTCGGGGCTATGATATCAGTTGGTATGTACAAGAATATGGAGAACAAGTTTATGATGAACTATTTATCAAAGGAGATTTTTTTCTTACTAACTGCGAATTTTTTAAGAAGCGAATAATTAAACTCGGCTGCGATCAAAACAAAGTAGTCGTTCATGGCTCAGGAATAGACTGTAGTCGGTTTCAATTTCAAGTCAGAAAACTCAAATCGGATGGGAAAATTCGCATTGCTACGACTGGTCGCTTAGTCGAAAAAAAAGGAATAGAATACGCCATTCGTGCCGTTACCAAAGTCTTAAATATTCATGAAAATATTGAGTATAATATCATCGGTGATGGAGAGTTAAAAGCACACTTTGAACAAGTTATTAGGGAACTAGGTGTTGCTGAGCACATAAAACTTCTTGGTTGGAAAAACCAGCAAGAAATTATTGAAATTCTCGATCGCGCTCATATTTTTATTGCCCCAAGTGTCACAGCAAAAGACGGAAACCAAGATGCTCCTGTCAATACCCTAAAAGAAGCAATGGCAATGGGTTTACCAGTCATAGGTACTTTCCACGGTGGTATTCCTGAACTAGTTCAAGATGGTATTTCTGGTTTTCTTGTTCCAGAAAGAGATGCAGATGCTATTGCTGAGAAATTGAGCTATTTCATCGAGCATCCAGAAATTTGGGAACAAATGGGTAAAGCAGGTCGTGCCTATGTAGAAGCACACTATGACATCCACAAACTCAACGATGAGCTAGTGGAAATTTATCGGCAAGTATTGGCGAATAATTTATACTCATGCCGGGTGCAACAACCACAACCGACAATCACTACTGAATGTGTATGAACTGCTGAAATTAAGGAAGGATAAACATATGAATTTGCCATCAGTTGTAGAGCCAGAAGTGACGATTGTTGTTGTTCCACGGGAGCGTTTCAGCTATACCCGAGAATCATTGGAAAGCATTTATGAGCATACAAAGTGTCCCTTTAAGTTAATCTACGTAGATGGTGGTTCACCGTCGCATATTAGGGATTATCTGGCAACTAAAGCAGCCGAGAAGCAGTTTCAACTAATTCGCACCGAACACTACCTCTCTCCCAACCATGCTAGGAACTTAGGTTTACGCCAAGTCAACAGCAAATATGTCGTCTTCATTGATAATGACGTGGTAGTTACTCCTGGCTGGCTAAAGCCGTTGATAGATTGTGCTGATGAAACCGGAGCGACTATAGTTAGTCCCCTCATTTGCCAGTACCTGCCATTACATACAGAAGTACATTGTGCAGGTGGAGAATCTGGAGTGAAGGTAGAAACGAAAGGCGAGACAACCAGACGGCGGATGATTGAGAAAATCTACAAACAAGGTCGCAAAGTAGCAGACGTGCGTCCCCAACTGCAACGGCAAAAAACTGGACTGGCAGAGTTCCACTGCATGATGGTACGCACAGAAATATTCGATCAAGTCGGTCTGTTGGATGAAGCACTGCTAAACACGAAAGAACACGTAGATTTGTGTATATTAGTGGTTGAGGCTGGCGGTACAGTCTACCTGGAACCTGAATCTTTGGTGACATATGTGCCAGGGCCACCACTGGAGTGGACAGACTTACATTTCTATATGCTGCGGTGGAGCGATGCTTGGGAATTGGCAAGCTTGAAACGCTTACGCGACAAGTGGAACCTGACTGAAGATGAGTACTTTCAGAACAAGTATAAACGCTTGGGATGGCGGCGAGATATGACAATTGTCAGCCCGATCGCCCGCAAACTTCCTTTCGGGAAAATGGGTTCTCGGGCAGTAGCGAAACTTCTCCGTACAATTGACAAAGCACTGAACCGTTATTTGACCACTCGCTACGCAAGAAGATATTTGCAAAGTCAGCAAGATCAAGTTCCACCACAGCAGCCACCGACATCGGCGATGACAGCATCATCGTAGGGATAAGTGGGTTTATGACCTGCAAAGAGAAAACACAAGTATGCACGATCGCTCGGCTAAAAATGAAAAATTTTTGCCCACTACTAACTCCACATTCACTATGCGGCTTCATCGCCGACAATTTGTCATCGGCTCGGAAGCTTTTCGTCCGTATGCCGACTGGCATTGTCGCCAGTTGAACACCTCAACGTGGATCTCCTATTGCCCTGAACTCCGTGCTAGCTGGACGAATGACGCTGATGGTGTTCCTTGGGTTTTGTTAGGGCTGGCTGTGGAAACGCTTGAGTCTCGCCCAGAACCGCCGAGCCAGATTGCACAAACTGCTAGCGCCGACATACCTGAGCTTTACCCCAGTTGGGCAGGGCGCTGGGTGTTAATTGGTAGGGATCGGGTACACATGGATGCCAGTGGGCTGCTTGGTTGCTTCTATGGAACAACACCTGATGGCAAAATCTGGGTATCAAGCAGTCCAGCGCTGCTTGCCATGATACTTTCGCCCGAAACCGATCCCCGACAGTTGCGTTACCAACAGGGATTATCGTGGTTCACACCGCCCTATTCTCGCTTTGTTGGCATTAACCGTCTTTTGCCTAGCCAAGTTCTCGAACTCAAAGATGGTAGCATCCAACCGCGATCGCTAATGCCCCCCATAAATCCTTCCCTTGGCTACAACGAAACTTTAGAGCTTCTCAAACAGAGTTTGATGACGGCGTTAAAGCGACTCTCACAAGCAGAAAGTAGATTGTGGCTGGGGTTATCAGCAGGTGTTGACTCACGACTGGTGTTGGCTACAGCATACTGTGCCAAGATCAACATCATGCCCTTTACCCGGATCAGTCCCAGGATGTCGGTAGCCGATCGCTTGCTACCACCCCAATTGGCACATGAACTTGGGTACAAACACATCTTCCTGCGCGGACAAAGCAAGAGTAAATCAGATCGCCTGCATTTCGTCGCCGCTCACACTGTCGGTCACGTATCAGAGGGCGATGCTCTACCCTTTCTCCGCAGTGTGCGTGATTCCCTAGAGGGAATTTCCATTGGTGGCTGGTGCTTCGGTGTAGGCAAAGCCTTGGGGCGTCAGTCCTTACCCGATTCCATTGATGACCTCAAAACCTGCACTCAACAGATAGCGCAAGCATATAACGAGCCGTTGGCTTCAAGCGCGATCGCAGGCATACAAGATTGGTTGAAATGGGTGCAAAAAACTCCCCAGGAACACTTAGATTGGCGAGATCGTTTTTACATCGAGCAACGCCTAGCTGGCTGGCAAAGTTCAAAAGAACAGTTGTATGACCTAAGTAAAATCGAAAGGATTCCTGTCATTAATGCCGCTCGCAACTACGCGCTAATGCTTGGTATCGAAGAACACCGCCGCCTTGAGGCTAAGTATCAAGTCGAACTCATCTCCAGAATTGCCCCTCAGCTATCTAGCTATCCCTGCAATCCAGATGAGCATTATTTTGGTAAACTTCGAGCGATCGCCATCAAATCTTCCTACGATCCAACATATCCTTACCAGATAATTAAAAACAAACTGCGATTTTGACGCTGACTTTGCTCATCACCTCAAAGACTTCCAAATAAAAAAATATCCAATCGCTCGTAAGACAAGGAGGAAAAGAAAGACAAGGAAAAGGAAACGAAAAGCCTAAATCATAAAATCATAAGCTTTTTGACATTTGACTTCTAAGGCAGCGGTACTAGTGCTTGCCTGTAATTGAAAATTTATGTGTGTAATATCTCTGTAGGGTGACAAACATTGAAGCAGAATACGCGTTCAAGATATCGGCTACCTGAGGTGATTCATACACCAGAAAGTAGCCTGAGATATCCAATCCAATTATTCAAACAAATGTGGCGAGACTTGCTAGCTTCTCGCGAACTCGCTTGGCGGCTGATGGTACGCGATATCAGTGCCCAGTACCGCCAATCATTTTTAGGAATAGTCTGGGCTTTTTTACCCCCAATTGTGATGGCTGCTGGATTTACCCTTGCCAATGATGCCAACGTTATTAATGTTGGGGTAACAGATTTACCATATCCAGCTTATGTCATGTTTAGCACAGCCCTATGGCAAACCTTTGTGGAAGCCTTAAATGGCCCGGTGCAAGCAGTGACAACAGCGAAACCGATGCTAGCCAGAGTTAACTTTCCCCGAGAAGCATTAATTTTGGCGAAGTTGGGTGAAGTGTTTTTTAACTTTGCGATCAAGCTGATTTTAATAGTAGCACTGTTTATCTGGTTTCGCGTGCCTGTGAGTTGGACGCTAATTTTAACACCTGTGGCATTAATTCACTTAGTTTTACTGGGAACATTCATCGGTATTGTATTAGCTCCATTAGGGGTTTTGTATCAAGATGTGTCTAAGGGGCTAACTTTAATAACAGGGTTTTGGCTATTTTTAACTCCAGTAGTTTATCCAGTCCCCAGTGCAGGAACATTTGGGTTTTTAGTCAAACTAAATCCCGTAACTCCTCTACTAGTAACAGCCCGAGAATTAGCAACAACAGGAGTAGTATCAGAACCTTTGAGATTTTGGGTAGTAAGTGCAATTACTTTGCTTGGCTTGCTACTAACTTGGATTGCATTCCGTCTTGCTATGCCTTTCGTGGTTGAGAGAGTGAGTTCCTAATCATGACCGAGTTAATCGAAACAGATATTTCTGTTCAGTCTCAAGATGAGACTGAAGTAGTAGTTTCAGTAGAGAATGTTTCTAAAAAGTTTTGTAGAAACTTAAAACAGTCTTTATTATACGGCGTTCAAGACATTGCTACAGAATTGGTAGGAGGAAGTAGAAAAGGTGATACCTTAAGATCAAAAGAGTTTTGGGCGCTTAAAGATGTCAGTTTTCAGCTGCGACGGGGAGAAGCACTAGGTTTAGTCGGCTCAAATGGAGCTGGAAAAAGTACGCTGTTACGTATTATTAGTGGCTTAATTAAACCTGATACTGGCAGAGTTAAAGTTAGGGGTAGAATAGCTCCTTTAATTGCATTAGGAGCAGGGTTTAATCCAATCCTGACAGGACGAGAAAATATTTATGCAAATATGTCAATTTTGGGTCTATCTACAAAAGAAATTGACGAAAAATTTCAGGATGTCATAGATTTTGCGGAAATTGCTGATGCCATTGATGCGCCCGTGCAAACCTATAGTTCTGGTATGGCAGCAAGGCTGGGATTTGCTTGTGCAGTACATATAGAACCAGAAATTTTGCTCATTGATGAAGTGCTGGCTGTAGGGGATATAAAGTTTAGGATGAAGTGTCATCGGAGGCTGGCGAAACTTAGAGAACAAGGCACAGCTTTTATCCTAGTTTCTCATAATCCCCAAACGATATTAAATGTATGTGAATCTTCTATTTATCTTTCCAAGGGACACTTGATTACATCTGGCGAAACAAGTTTAGTTATGAGTAGATACGAAGAAGATTTGTATCTGCATGGGTTAGATAAGCCAACAGGAGCAATGTTTTTGCCAGAGAAATCTCTCCATGAAAGTACAGGTTTAGATATTATTTCTGTGTGTTTTAAGGATGAGCAAGGAAATATTTTAGAAGCGCCTGTTACTGGTGAAACAGCTTATTTTTGCGTAGAATGCAGAGCAAATAAGAAAATTAATAATGTCAACTTATGTGTATCAATTACAGCGCAAGCAGGAGAAAATGAACGTATTTTGTATCTAACTTCTGCTAATGATAATGAGCAACTAGAAGTATTACCAGGAAAAGTGGAGCTACAGATGCAAATGCCCTACTGCTGCTTATCACCTGGTTTGTATAGCGCCAAAATCTTTGTAAGGGAAGGTACGTATTCTTTTGATGGAGTTCAATCTTTTAGATTTATTGTGAAAACAAGTCAGAAGACATTTAATTCTTTGTTTTATCAACCCAGAAAGTGGCAAGTCATTAATAAATAAGTCGAATGAATTTAGTTACTTAAACAAATGCCAACTATTTTTTGCGAGCCAGACAAATACCAAAAAAACACTGCTTAAGGCTATGGAACCAACAAAACTTTTTTACGAGCGAGAAACAGATTATGTCAAGTATCGACCAAGCTATCCCGCTGACGCAATCAATACTATCTTAGAGGGACTTGGCGAGCGATCGCAGCTTGTTGCAGCAGATATTGGGGCTGGTACAGGCATCGCCTCGCGTCTTCTTGCTGAGCGAGGGGTACGTGTCATTGCGATTGAGCCGAATACTTCAATGAGACAAGCTGCTGACACTCATCCATTGATAGAGTTTTCTGATGCAACTGCCGAAGCTACTAAACTACCTAACGCATCTGTTGACTTATTAACCTGCTTCCAGGCTTTCCATTGGTTCGATCCTGCACCAACTTTATCGGAGTTCCGTCGCATTCTCAAACCTTCTGGACGGTTGGCTTTAGTATGGAACCACTGGGCTGCGGATAACAAATTTTTGGACGAATTCGGTTGCATACTTCGCAAAGCGGCATCGAAGGATAGCCCAAAAAAAAAGGTTGGTGGTGGTTTCAAACCCCTCTTGTCCAGCCCACATTTCACAAATATCCGTCGCTGTACCTTTACCCACTCTCATGAGTTGGATTTGCCCGGTATTATCGGTTACGCCCAGAGTAAATACTTCGTCCCGCGTTCTGGATCGAGCTATGAGCAACTTATCTTAGATTTGCAGGAGTTGCACACCCGTTGGGCAGACGATCGCGGTTTAGTGCGCTTGGACTTTTGCACTAATGTTTACCTCGCCAAGCCACAACTTTATGACTTTCCTAAATTCATGACACGTTGGCGGAGTTGGTTCCTCACCAAGTGGTGGAAATTAAATAAAGCAACGACCTAGTACACCAATTCAGTAATCTTCAAATTGGAAGGGAAGGAGGACTTGGAGGATGGGGTGATGGGGTGAACCGCTTCGCGGAATTCAAAATTCAAAATTCAAAAATTTTGACTTTTGACTTTTCATCTCCCCAACTCCCCACCTCCCTATCTCCTACTCTCCCTTTCCTGGTTGCGAAAGTACTTTATGCCGAAAGTGGCAAAAAACATCTTGCACACCTATGCAACAGTCAGGAGGCTCAGCCTCCAAACCCTCGTTACCAGGTTGAATCTGTCAACCTGATAACGAGATATCAGAGCCTCTGGCTCCGAAAAAAGAAATAATTACCACTTCCATCGTAATGACATTACCTATTTATTTTTCCAAATTTAGAGGATAACAAAAATGTCAAAGCTTGTTTCGGTAATTATACCTTGCTTTAATGCCGCCAAATGGTTGGCAGAGGCAATAGACAGCTGCTTGCAACAAACTTATCCCAATATCGAAATTATTGTCATTGATGATGGTTCAACTGATAATTCTTTAGAAATTATCAAAAGTTATGATAACAAAATCATCTGGAAAAGTTGCCCCCATCAAGGGGGAAATCACGCCAGAAATTTAGCCTTTGCTTTATCAAAGGGAGAGTATATTCAGTACTTGGATGCAGATGACTACATCTTACCTGAAAAAATCGAAAGGCAAGTGCACTTTTTAGAAACAACGGGAGCGGATGTTGTTTATGGTGATTGGAGATACCAGCATCATCTACCCGACGGAAAAAGTTATTTAGATAACATTGAAATTTCGGGAGCACAAGCAGATATTCTTGAATCTCTACTAGTAAATTGGTGGACTGCTGTTGCTTCTTTACTGTATAGAAGAACGGCTATAGAAAAAAGTGATGGCTGGGATGAAGAATTAGCAGTCGCACAAGATAGAGATTTTTTCTTATCAGTTGTCATCAACGGTGCAAAAGTCGTATATCAACCGGGTTGCTATTCAGTTTACAGACGCTATGGCAATGTCACAGTCTCCAGCTCCTCGAAAAGCCGCTGGATTCAATGCCAAATGATAGTATTAAAAAAGGTAGAAAAGAAGCTCTTGAAGTTGAACAAACTTTCCAATAAATATCGTTGTGCTATGGCTCAATGCTATTTTGAACTGGCTAGAGAAGCTTTGAAGAGTGACTATTACAAATTATACCTGAAATTAATAGAAGAAGTTTTAATTACCTATCCAGACTTTAAGAAGAAGAGTAGAAAAGCAATTTATAATATCGTGCAAAATATTTGTGGATTTCGTCAGTGTGAAAGAATAGCCTTTTATGTTCTTTTGACCCACAAGTTTGTCACTTCTACAGTAGATAACTTGTCGAACCAGGAAAGAAAATTAGGCGTACCATTATAGTATAGACTGTAGCTATCTAGATATAGGCACAGCACGAGTGCTTACAATGTAGGTCATACTGATGAATCGCTCAAAAATTGTTGCAATTATTACAGGCGTAATTTCTATAATATTGGCGATCGCCTACCTCCTCATTGTCCAAATCTTAGACTTTCGCGGGGAAATGAAACCTGCTCCCATCAGTGAAGTTGAGCAATCAGTATCGATAGTTACGCAAAGTTATACTAGTAGTTGACCTGAGATTAGTTGCAACTCACACTGTGGGTTCGTCATAGAGCTTTCAAGGCTGATCTGCCTATTAAGTAAGTAGGCGAGAAAAAATCAAACATTGTTGTTTTTAATTGTGTCTGCAAGTCTCATAATCTTTAGTTTAGTACAGACTTGCAGACTTTTTTAGTCTCTTCTCTCACATGTAGCGATCGCTTAAGTAAGTGCCATTCAACTGTAGGGTGCGTTAGAGCGAATGTCCGTAATGCACCCTACATTTGTGCATTTCTTTTTTGTCTAAATTCTGTAATTAGCAAGAAAATTTACACGAATTCTCCAAAAACTTGCAACTAAGAATTTCTATTTTCCTTTTACCTAGCTAACTTTTACTGGTTTGTCTCTGAATACGCAATGGTATAAAAAAACAGTTTGTCTTGGCAAGACAAACTGTATGCAAAAAGATTTTATATACAATCTAGAACTACATCATGCCCATGCCGCCCATGCCACCCATGCCCATGCCGCCCATGCCGCCCATATCGGGAGCACCACCTGCGGCTTTCTTCTCAGGCTTTTCTGCTACGACAGCTTCGGTAGTTAGAACCATAGAAGCAATAGAAGCGGCGTTTTGCAAGGCTGAACGCACGACTTTGGCGGGATCAATAATACCCGCAGCAATCATGTCTTGAAATTCACCAGTAGCAGCGTTGTAACCAATGTTGAATTCTGTAGTACGCACTTTTTCGACGATCACAGAACCTTCAACACCAGCGTTATCTGCAATTTGGCGCAAGGGTGCATCTAGCGATCGCTCAACAATACCAGCACCAATTTTTTCTTCTTCGTTGAGGCTATTTTTAATTTCATTGACTTTCGTAGCCAGGTGAATCAGCATTGTACCACCACCAGGCACAATTCCTTCTTCCACAGCGGCTTTGGTAGCGTTGAGGGCGTCTTCAATCCGCAGTTTGCGGTCTTTGAGTTCGGTTTCTGTTGCCGCACCCACTTTAATGACAGCTACACCACCAGCTAGCTTGGCGATGCGTTCTTGGAGTTTTTCTTTATCGTATTCCGAATCGGTTTCTTCCAATTGCTTGCGAATTTGGGCAATGCGCTTTTGTACGTCTGCTGTGTGCTCACCACCAGCAACGATTGTGGTGTTTTCTTTGTCAATCGTAATCCTGCGGGCAACTCCTAACATCTCCAAACTAACGGTATCCAAACTTAAACCGATTTCTTCGGAAATCAATTGTCCACCAGTAAGGATAGCAATGTCTTGCAACATCGCTTTGCGGCGATCGCCAAATCCAGGTGCTTTGATGGCGCAAACTGACAGCACACCCCGCGCTTTGTTCACAACCAAAGTTGCCAAAGCTTCGCCTTCTACATCTTCAGCGATAATCAGTAGGGGTTGACCCAAACGAGCAACTTTTTCCAAAACAGGCACTAAGTCCTGAATACTGCTGATTTTCTTATCAGTGATGAGAATCCGGGCGTTCTCAAATTCCACCGTCATCCGCTCGTTGTCGGTGATAAAGTAGGGGGAAATGTAACCTCGGTCAATTTGCATCCCTTCTACCACTTCCAATTCGGTGGTCAGGGACTTAGATTCTTCTACGGTGATGACACCGTCTTTGGTGACTTTTTCCATTGCTTCGGCAATCATGGCACCGATTTCTTCATCGTTGCCAGCGGAAACAGTCGCAACTTGGGCGATCGCGCTACCTTCAACCGGTCTTGCTACCGCCACAATTTCTTGCACTAACCTGTCAACAGTTTTTTCAATGCCGTGCCGCATCGCGACTGGATTTGCTCCAGCAGCTACGTTCTTCAAGCCTTCTTTGATCATCGCTTGTGCTAGCACTGTTGCTGTAGTGGTGCCGTCACCAGCTACTTCTTTGGTTTTGGAAGCAACTTCTTGGATGAGTTTTGCGCCAGTATTTTCGAGGGGGTCTTCTAGTTCAATTTCTTTGGCAACGGTGATACCATCGTTAACAATTTGGGGCGTACCAAATTTTTTTTCTAACAGGACGTTGCGACCTTTTGGCCCCAAAGTAATTTTCACCGCATCGGCAAGAGTGTTTATGCCTTTTTCTAACGCCCGTCGCGAATCTTCATCAAATGCAATAATCTTGGCCATAGTTCAATTTGTGTTCAGTTAGTGAGTTCTTCCATTAGACAATTTAGCACTCACAGGACAAGAGTGCTAACTCAACAATTAATAGTAAACCTGTTCACTAAAAAATTGGTAACTGATGAATGCTTGAGCAAGTTGCTCATTTTTCTGATGGTGAGAAAAAAAATGATTAGTATACACTTGATGCTGATGTTGGATAAAGGCAGTAATGGTGGAAATGGGAGATGAATATATACAGCTCCCTTGAGGCGCTTGGTATTGCTGACCCTAGCGGTTCCGGCTGGTTGGCGGTAGTTTTTACATTTTTATTAGCTTGGGCTGTGACATGGCGTTTAATTCCGGCAGTACGCAAATTTGCTTTGCGGGTGGGTTGGGCTGACCAACCAAATGCACGGCGGTTAAACCGAGAACCTTTACCTAACGCAGGGGGTTTGGCTATCTATGCAGGAGTAATAGCGGCTTTGATACTAGCAAGCCTGTTAAGACCTATTGAACTCCAAGGTGTATTGGCTCAAGTGCTAACTATTCTCTTAGGAGGTTCAATATTAGTCCTAGTAGGCTTCATTGACGACCAATTTGGCTTACCTCCTTCAGTTCGCCTACTAGTGCAAGTTCTGACGGCACTGCTGCTAGTTGGGAATGGCATTAGCATTAAAGTTACTTTTGGTACTCCCCTCGACTCGCTACTGTCAACCTTGCTAACAGTATTGTG
This sequence comes from Fischerella sp., assembly GCF_013388695.1. Classification (NCBI taxonomy): domain Bacteria; kingdom Bacillati; phylum Cyanobacteriota; class Cyanophyceae; order Nostocales; family Hapalosiphonaceae; genus Fischerella; species Fischerella sp. The sequence goes on along the minus strand of NZ_JACAEU010000126.1, from coordinate 9,577 downwards.
GGTTGTGGGAATTACCAACGCCATCAACTTGATGGATGGTATGGATGGTTTGGCAGGAGGAGTTAGCTTTATCACCGCCATGAGTTTATTAGCTGTTTCGGCACAGTTTCCGAATTGGGCAGCAGCAACCCTGGTTCTGGCAGCATTAGCGGGAGCAGCGCTGGGTTTTTTGCGCCATAATTTCCACCCTTCACACATCATTATGGGTGATGCTGGAGCTTACTTTTTTGGCTATGTACTTGCTGCAACTGCTATTGTCGGTGAACTACAAGCTACTACAATTTTTTCTTTAGTACCACCTGTTTTATTTTTGCTTTTGCCAGTGCTAGACACTACCCAAGTAGTAGTGCGGCGACTTCTGGCAGGAAAAAACCCCATGAAAACTCCAGGGAAAGACCATTTACATCATCGCTTACTAGCTTGGGGTTTATCTCAGCGCCATGCAGCCTTGACTCTTTGGTCAATTGCTTTAGTTTGCAACTGGCTGGCGATGACAATCCGAGGCATGAGCCTGGTAGTAATACTTGCTACTACCTTCAGTATTATTACCTTATTAGGTTTCACCGTTTGGCAAAGGATAAAGGCAACATGAATGCTGAATGATGAATTATGAATACTAAAAACTTCATAATTCATCATTCATCATTCATAATTTTTTCTACGCCATCACCATCCCGCCATCGACGTTAAAGACTTGTCCGGTGATGTAGGCTGCTGCGGGATCGGCGGCTAGGAAGCGCACCATACCAGCAACTTCTTCAGGCTGCCCGTAGCGACCAAGGGGAATATATTTGAGAATTTCTTCGGCATTGATATTACTTGTCATGTCGGTGGCGATGAAGCCAGGGGCAACGGCGTTAACGGTAATGCTGCGAGATGCAAATTCTTTAGCAACGGTTTTGGTAAAACCAATGACACCTGCTTTGGCAGCGCTGTAATTGGCTTGTCCGGGGTTGCCCATTTGTCCGGCGACAGAGGTAATGTTGACGATTCGCCCCGATCGCTGTTTGAGCATGATTTTACTGACAGCACGAGTGCATAAAAATACACCCGTGAGATTGAGGTCAATTACTGCTTGCCAGTCTTCTGGCTTCATTCGTAACAATAGTGTGTCGCGAGTTATACCAGCATTGTTGACCAAGATGTCAATGCGATGAAACTTTTCGGTGACGGCACTCACTAAAGCATCTACTTGCTCAGCTTTGGAGACATCAGCGCTGAGTACGATCGCACTACCACCTGCTTGAGTAATTTCTGACACTACTTCCTCAGCAGCTTGGCTGGAACTAGCATAATTGACAACTACGCTGGCTCCGACTTTTGCCAATTCTCGCGCGATCGCCCGCCCAATCCCCCGAGAAGCACCAGTGACAATAGCAACTTGTCCTCGCAAAGTTTGTAAATTTTCTGGTAAAAGTTCCATAACTACTCCTCTTGATTGTTTCACCGCGCTAATCATCATAGGGTGATTCGGGAGCGCAACTAATAACAATTCGCTTTAATTTGACTACAGGTAAGGAGATGGGGAGAGTGGACATCGGCATTGGGCATTGGGAATTGGGCATAGTTAACAACCACTAACCACTAACTCTTGTAGTTTCTAGTTCCAGTTTAATTCTAGGAAGTTAAACGACTGGTTCAAGAGAAGCACCCAGTTTAACAAGAACTGGCTACACGGCGGGAAAAAAGCCTGGGAGGTGCATAGCAGAAATTAAACTGTTATCACTAACCCGAGCTGTCGTTTTTTCCTTACAATTGTTTAGATGTCATATTTTGAAACATGACCGATCAATCTTTTACTGACGCCAATTCTCATTTCCAACGACCTGCAACACAAGCGAATCGGGCGCTGGAAAAAGAAGCGAATTTGCCCCTGACAGGGTGGCAGCAGGAAGTTTCTAGAGGATTAGAATTTGGTTTAGAAGCAGCAGAAAGTATCAGCGATCGCTCCATTCCTACCTTTTCTCGCGGAGAACTTCCCCACTTTGCCGGAATTAATACTTTTTTGAAAGCACCCTATTTAGAAGATGTGCGAAAAGTCGGCGAATACGACGTTGCGATTGTGGGTGTACCGCATGATTCTGGAACTACCTATCGACCCGGAACTCGTTTTGGCCCCCAAGGAATCCGCCGAATTTCGGCATTGTACACCCCTTATAACTTTGAACTAGGTGTTGATTTGCGCGAGCAAATTACCTTATGTGATGTGGGTGATATTTTTACCATTCCAGCAAATAACGAAAAGTCTTTTGACCAGATTTCTAAAGGCATTGCTCACATCTTTAGTTCTGGTGCATTTCCCATCATTATGGGAGGCGATCATTCAATTGGATTTCCGACTGTGCGAGGTGTTTGCCGTCACTTAGGTGACAAAAAAGTCGGAATTATTCACTTTGACCGTCATGTTGATACCCAGGAAACAGACCTCGATGAGCGGATGCATACCTGTCCCTGGTTCCATGCAACAAATATTAAAAATGCTCCAGCAAAAAACCTCGTGCAATTAGGAATTGGTGGTTGGCAAGTGCCGCGTCAAGGTGTAAAAGTTTGTCGAGAAAGAGCCACCAATATCTTAACAGTTACGGACATCACAGAGATAGGTTTGGATGCGGCAGTCAACTTTGCCTTAGAACGAGCTTTAGATGGTACTGACTGCGTTTACATCAGCTTTGATATTGATTGCATCGATGCTGGTTTTGTCCCTGGAACAGGCTGGCCTGAACCTGGTGGATTATTACCGCGTGAAGCGCTTTACATGTTAGGTAAAATTATCCAGAAAGCACCTATTTGTGGACTGGAAGTTGTCGAAGTTTCACCTCCTTACGATATCAGCGACATTACATCATTAATGGCGACAAGGGTCATTTGCGACACAATGGCGCATTTAGTGATATCTGGTCAATTACCACGCAAAGAAAAACCCGCATATATTCACCCCGAGGCACAATCAGAGTTAGTGGAAAATTGGAGGTAAATTTATCATTGTACCCGTACATGGTGTGGGGATAAAAATATAAACCTGCATAGGTAGGGTTGGTTGAGTTTTGCGTAAAAAATAGCGATTTTAAACGCAGAGGCTCGCAAAGGTGAGCGCAGAGGGGCGCAGAGTCTGAATAGAAAGATTTCGCTATGAATTTATGCGATTTTGTACTCAGTCAGTATGCCCTGGGCTTTAGCCTGGGGCGAAGGAGGGGAATTTTGCACGAAACTGATATGACAAAAGCGCTCATTTTAACTGTAAAAGATTGGTGTGAATCCCAGCTTGAGCATCCACAAATTTCTCAAATTCACCTGATTGTTGGTAAGTTTACTTGTGTTGAACCAGCAAGCTTGCAATTTGCTTTTGAGGTACAGACGCGCAATACCTTTTTAGAAGGGGTAAAACTGGTAATTCAAGAAACACCATTAATTGCTTTTTGTCACCGTTGCCAACAAGAATATTCACCGCAAATTGGCTGGCAATACGCCTGTCCTGAATGTCATTCTCCAATGGAGGATATTCGCTCAGGTAGAGAGTTGAAAATTGACAAAATTGAGTACGCTTATGCATCAAACATTTGACGCAGCATTAGGAATTAACTTGCTTCATGCTAACCAGCAAGGAGCCGACCACAACCGATCGCATTTTGATGAATGGGGAATTATTTGTTTCAACATTATGAGTAGCCCAGGTGCTGGTAAAACAGCACTACTAGAGCGTACGCTTGCTACTTTGAGCAATGAGTTAAAAATTGCCGTGATTGAAGGGGATATGACCACCGATTTAGATGCAGAACGCCTGCGGAAATACGGTGTGCCTGTGATTGCAATTAATACGGGTCGTTCTTGTCATTTAGATTCCAAAATGGTTGCAGGCGGAATTCATCGACTGGAACACGAATACAATCCTTCTGACTTTGATTTAGTGCTGGTAGAAAATGTTGGTAATTTAGTTTGTCCTGCTGAATTTGAAGTTGGAGAACATGCCAAAGTTGCTTTATTGAGCGTAACTGAAGGGGAAGATAAACCGCTGAAATATCCGATTATGTTCCAAGAAGCAGATTGTCTGCTGATTACCAAAATAGATTTGGCTCCTTATTTGGATATTGATATTAGCTGCATTGAAGTTAATGTCCGTCAGATGAATCCTAATATTAGGATTATTCCTGTTTCTTCTAAAACAGGTGAGGGCTTGGAAGTTTGGTTTGATTGGGTGCGTCAGTTCAAATCACTAACTACCCTAAGAGCGTAGTGAGGGTAAACTCAAGAACTTCTGCACAAGCTTTGTTTCACATTACTTATAAGGCTTGCATCAAAAAAACTAGTGACTAATGATAGAGGATTAAGAGCTAATTTGTCACAAAAACTAAAGTGTCACTCAGATAAAAACCAGCGGTTATCAGGCATCTTATAAATCTAATTGGAAGACCAAATATGTTGTCTGGTTAAATACTACGATTTCCTGAGGTCATATGAGTAAGCGTAACGTTCCCATTTTACTTTTTTTGGCTCTTGGGCTAGGAGTTTCTTGTTTGACCTTCGGTACGATGTGGTTAATAGATCAATTTACGCAGCCTTCATTATCACGTGAAAAAGACATATCGGTAAATCAATCGATCAATAATCAGTTAACGCTTTTGGGAGATACTTTCAGTGGTTACAGCACTTTTCGCAGTCAGACTTTTCTAGAAGCGGTCAAAAAAGCTGGTTTAAACTTGCGTTATGAAGATGAATTTGATCAAGCCAAACGTGCTGAGCGTTTTAATCAGGGACAATCTGATTTGTTGGTAACGACACTGGATCAGTTTCTCAAACAACAGCCTCAGGGAAAAATTGTGGGGCTAATTGACACTACAGTGGGAGCAGACGCGGTTGTCCTCAACACTAAGAAGTATCCCAATCTCAAATCAATGCTAGCTCTGAGCCAGTTGGTACAGCAAGCACGCAACAAGGGAGAGCAGTTCACAATTGTCTTTGCTGGCGATACACCTAGCGAGTATTTGGCACAGGTGTTAACTACCAAATTTGAGGAGTTTAAGCTGTCAGATTTCCAAATCAAAAGAGTGGCAGATGCTGCCGATGCCTGGAAGGTATTGCAAGATTCCAATCAAAATGTGGCAGTTGCTGTGCTTTGGGAACCTTATGTCAGCCAAGCTAGACAGAAGGGTTACACGGTGGTGTTATCCAGTAAGGATTTACCGGGGACTATTGTAGATGTGATTGTTGCTTCTAATCGCCTGATTGAGTCGCAACCAGAGAAGATTTCACAATTACTGGAAGTTTATTACCGTCTGATTGATACCAATGTCCGCAATGCTGAACAGTTGCAGGCACAAATTGCTCTTGATGGGAAGTTATCTAACGCTGATGCTGGTGCAGTTTTGCAAGGTATTGACTTTTTTACCTCCGTGGAAGCTGATAATTGGATGACGGATGGCATTTTAGAGAAACGCATTAACTCTACTGCTGCGGTGCTGGTGTTAGTAGGCAAAATGAACGAGGTTCCCCAGAATCCCAAGGAACTGTTTACCTCCGAGTTCATTGCGAAGGCGTCAGAAAATACCCAAAATCTAATTAAAATGGTGCGTATCGATAACCCGCAACTAGCAGACAGATTTGCTGGTAAAGGAAAAGCGATCGCTCCCATGCCTAATTTCAATCCCAACCAGATTGCCACCGCCCCTAATATTGGCAATTTACAACAGCAAGGGGAGGTGAAATTTACAACTGACTCTGCTCAGCTTACTAATCAAGGTAAGGAAACGCTAGATAAGCTGAGTCGGGAGATTGCAGAATTTAACGAACAAACAATAGGTGTACGAGTAATTGGTCATACTTCTAGATTTGGCGAGGCTGATTTTAACCAAGACCTGAGTCAAAAACGGGCACAGACAGTGGCTAACTATCTGCGCGATCGCGGTCTCAAGCACAAGATTGTAGCTGTGGGTAAAGGTTCCAGCCAACCACTAGCTGGAGTTCATCCTGAGGATAAACGTAATCAACGCACGGAAATTCGTCTAGTTCGTGTTAATTAGGTTGTGAGTTGTGATAGGGGTTTCATGAAGTTACGAATTTTACCATCTTTATTAGCTTTATTTTTAATAAGTTTAATTGTTGCAGTCAGTTGTACTCCTTCTCCACAAACTTCTACGTCGGAAAATTCTGCTGCAACTCCTACAAATACCAAACCAATTCAATTTGGTTTTAGTGCTTGGCCTGGTTGGTTTCCTTGGCAAATTGCTCAAGAACAAAACCTGTTTGAGGCAAATAAAGTTAATGTCGATTTGAAGTGGTTTGATGGCTATTTAGATTCCATTAATGCTTTGAGAGCAGGTCAATTGGATGCCAATACTCAAACCTTGAATGACACGATTAGTTCAGTAGCGGCTGGTGCAGATCAGGTAATTGTTTTGGTCAATGACAATTCCACTGGCAACGATAAAATTATCGTCCGAGAAGGAATTAATACGATTGCTGACCTCAAAGGCAAAAAAGTTGCAGCTGAAGAAGGAACTGTTGACCATTTTTTATTATTACTAGGTTTGAAAAAAGCAGGTTTAACACAAGCTGATATTCAGTTTCAACCACTAGAAACAGGTGCAGCCGCAGCAGCTTTTGTTGCTGGTCAAGTGGATGCAGTGGGAGTGTTTGCACCCTTCACTACAAAGGCTTTATCACGTTCTGGCAGTAAAGAATTATTTAGTTCTAAAGACTTTCCGGGTGCAATTCCCGACCATTTAGTAGTTAGCCGCAAACTAATTAACGAACGTCAGCAAGATGTGCAAGCTTTAGTAAATACTTGGTTTGCAACTTTAGATTTTATGAAAGCAAATCAAGAAAAAGCTTACGAAATTATGGCAAAACGTGCAGGGGTGTCAGTTTCCGAATATAAGGCATACGACGCAGGGACTAAAATCTTTACTCTAGAGGAAAATTTGAAAGCATTTACTCCCGGTCAAAATATGACATCTCTGAGATACGCCGCTGAGGAAATTAGCAAGTTTCTCGTTGAGAGCGGTTTAATCAAACAAGCGCCTAATCTTAACCAAATCTTTGACGATCGCTTTATCAAAGCCTACGCTGCCAAGCAAACATCATGAACCAACACGCTGAAGATTTGCAAGCAATTAATTCTGGGCGTCCTCAGAAAATGTTACCACAAACCTGTTTTTGGCGCATTGCTGAGGATATTCCCAACAACTTGGCTTGGACTTTAATGTTCTTGTCAATTTCCTTACCTATACTTCTCTGGTGGATTATTGCCAACACAGGCTTAATTCCACCTTTGTTTCTTCCTTCTCCAAGTCAAGTTTGGGATGCATTTCAAAGGCTTTTGGCCAGTGGAGATTTGCAAAAAGATATTGCCTTTAGTTTGTTTCGAGTCCTGGGTGGATTTTTGCTAGCAGCAATCATTTCCATTCCTTTAGGCACATTGATGGGTACTTTTGCCAGCATTCGGGCATTGCTAGAACCACTTATTGGTATCGTGCGCTATATGCCAGCCCCAGCATTTATTCCCTTACTAATTTTATATTTTGGATTGGGAGAAACACCGAAAATTATGCTGATTTTTATCGGCACGCTGTTTTTTAACACCTTAATGGTGATGGATGCAGTGAAGTTTGTTCCCAAGGAATTATTGGAAACTACTTATACTTTAGGTGGGCAAAGAAAACAAGTTTTACTACAAGTCATTTTCCCATTTATTCTGCCTAATATTATCGATGCTTGTCGCGTCAATATGGCAGCATCTTGGAATTTAGTCATTGTCTCGGAATTGGTAGCGGCAACAGAAGGTTTAGGACGCCGAATTAGTGTTGCCCAAAGGTATCTCAAGACCGATGAAATTTTTGCTGGGTTAATTGTAATTGGTTTAATTGGTTTAGGAATTGACCTTTTGTTTCGATTGTTATTGCGGGCTTCTTGCAAGTGGGCTATTGATTAAGTGAGGGTTATGAGTTGTTAGTTGTTGTTTGTTGATTGTTGGTTGTTTGTATTTGCTTACTACTAACTACTAACTACTAACTACTCGCTCTTTTCACAAATGACAAATGACGAATGACAAATGACAAATTATGCATTTAGAAATTAATCAACTCCACAAACAATTCAAAACTAAGCGCGGTTTGCTGACTGCCCTCAAGGATATTAATTTGCATATTGAAGAAGGGGAGTTTGTCTGTGCAGTAGGGGCAAGTGGTTCTGGTAAATCAACTCTGCTACGCTTAATTGCGGGGTTGGATACTCCGACAGCAGGGGAGATACTAGTTGATGGAGTGCGGGTTACAGGGCCAGGATCTGACCGTGGTATGGTTTTTCAAAGCTATACTCTTTATCCGTGGATGAGTGTTGCCGAAAATGTAGAATTTGGTTTGAAGCTACAAGGTGTACCGAAAGTCCAGCGACGACAACAGGCGGCTTATTATCTAGAAGTAGTAGGTTTATCTACGTTTGCTAAGGCGCTACCTAAAGAACTTTCTGGTGGGATGAAGCAACGAGTAGCGATCGCCCGTGCTTTAGCATCGCAACCAAAAATTTTACTCATGGATGAACCCTTTGGCGCTTTGGATGCACAGACAAAAGAAGCTATGCAGCAATTTTTGCTGGAAATTTGGCGTAGCACCAGCACCACGATTTTTATGATTACTCATGATGTTGAGGAAGCAATTTTTTTATCACAGCGCATCTACGTATTAAGTTCGCGACCGGGTACAATTAGGCAAGAAGTGCAAATCCAACTACCTAGCAAATCGAATCCTCAAATCAAGCAACATCAAACATTTCAGACATATAAAAATGATGTGAGAAGACTCCTGTATGAGGACGGACTTCAAATAAACAGCAGCCCAAAGCAGCTACCTCTGGTAGGCTAAGCAGCATCTCGTCAGTTTTCTTGTGAAGCGCCGTAAAGATGCTTTACACTCATCGAGGTTGCTAAGAACTACTATTAAAATCAAACGATAAAAAACTGGTGCGTATCACATGACTACTAAAAAGCAATTCAACAGCTTTGAAGAGATGCTGTCTGGTTCTGATGTACCCGTATTGGTAGATTTTTATGCTGACTGGTGCGGGCCTTGTCAGATGATGGCTCCGATATTAGAACAAGTCAATGCTCAACTTCAAGGCCAGATCAGAATTGTAAAGATTGACACCGAGAAATACCCACAATTAGCTAGTCAGTATGAAATTGCTGCTCTACCAACTCTGGTACTGTTTAAGCAAGGTCAGCCGATAAATCGGATTGAAGGTGTAGTGCAAGCACCACAATTAGTTCAACATCTCAAATCCCTAATTTAATTAAAACGATTCAGCAGGTAGTTATAGTTCCTAGTGGTCTGTGTCATTAATTATGAGAGGTTTGTAGTGAGCGATTTATCGCTCAATTTTAAGGTATAAAGCCCTGACTGCGAACTTTCACAACTCATCAAAACTATTGACATAAACCACTAGTAGCATCATCATTTAGTAGCAATACCTTTGACAACTCCCCGCCGTAGAACGGCGGAGATTCTTCCTTCACCCAACATTGCCTCTAAAAGCAGTGCCTTTAGATGGTCTTACACGTTGTCCAGAAGCGGTAGCGAGATGCCCTCCC
>NZ_JACAEU010000125.1:0-24819 GCF_013388695.1 Fischerella sp. | reverse complement strand
CAAGCATGGGTCGAGGAACTGCTCGGTTTGAGTCGCAATAAGCAAGCATATTATCGGCGAGGTTTAAGGGCTATGAAGCTTATACAGCAAGCACTTTAGCTCGCTTGTCACCCCTTGAACCCTAGCTCTTTACGAATTATACAAGCAGAGACGCGATATATCGCGTCTCTTTTGTTACCTTTCCTTGGTTAACTGCCGATCAACCTAGTTCTTCCCCAGACGCCGAAAGTTCGCCTAGACTAGCACTTTTGAGCGAACCTGGTAAAGATTGGGAATGACCAGAATATGGCTGAGCTAGGTTAGAACGTAATTTTCGCATCAGGCTACCCATTTCCAATGCTGACATGGCGTAGTCCCAACCATGATTGCTTTTAATACCAGCCCGTTCCAAGGCTTGCTGCATGGTGTCGGTTGTCAAAATGCCAAAAATCACCGGTACGCCAGTTTGAAAAGAAGCAGCGGCAATACCTTTTGCTACCTCAGATGAAACATAATCAAAATGAGGTGTTTGCCCCTTGATGACGGCACCCATACAAATTATGGCATCGTAGCGACCCGAAAGCGCAAGTTGGCGAGCTACCACTGGAACTTCAAAACTTCCCGGCACCCAAACATAGTCTACTTGAGAGCCGTGAGGATCGACATCGACGCCGTGGCGTTTCAAGCAATCTTGACACCCTTCCAGCAGTTTCGTGGTAACTAGGTCATTGAATCGACCAATTACCAATGCAAACCGCAAAGGCTCTGTCTGCGTAAAAGTTCCCTCGAAAACTGCCATGACCGCCTCTAAATCAACTATACTCTTGCAAATATATACATTCTTCTCTAAAGACAACAGGAGCAGCGGAAATAAGAATATGGGGAGATGGGGAGATAGGGAGATGGGGAGACAAAGAATTCAAAATGAATTTTCTTTTGAATTTATTTGTCCCCGTGTCTCCGTGTCTCCGTTTCCCCGTTTCCTCTTGTGGCTCCTCTGCCCCTTTTTTTATGCTATTAACTTTTTTGATGTCGCGGCAGTTGGTTAGACTACGAAAAAGCTTAAGGCTGCTACTAAAAGTACCAAAGCAATCCAGGCTCCAGAGCCAAGCCACAGCAATCTTTTAGATTCATTCCAGTTTTGGGGAGTGGCATAGGCAACAGGAACGCCAATTACCATCGCAAACGACACAAGAACCAGAGCTAACAAAGCAATTTGGAATATAATAGTCATTTTCCCTTATCCCAAGACAGCGAAGATAGTGACATACTCCTACACCGACTGAAAGCATCACGGTGTAGAATTCTCAGCGACTCCCGGTATTCCGTCGGACATTAACTGAGCTTTATTAACGATACGGGATGCCCCTCCGCACCGAAAAATATAAAAAGTTTAGTTTTTGAGTGGAGTGGTGATTAGCTTAAACCACTTTGTAGATCATAAACAAACATTGACAAAAGCTCAACTGCCCTTCATGCCCAGAACCTATGGTTCGGATTGGTTAAACAGCGTTTAGTTTTTGTGCTGCTATTCATCTCAACACCAACTCTACGCTTTAGGTTCCCTACAGGGTAAGCTGATGTGCATTTAAGTTGCATAGTCAGGGCGGGCGAGACGCCCACCCCACAAGAGTTTGATTTTTTTGAGAATGCAAATTAAATGCCTTTTAGCTTATGAATACGATGTGGGCTGATGTCGGATAGAGCTAAAGATAGAATATTTATAGAGCAAAACCGACTATTTTCTTTAATTGGTTAAGCTAGCAGAAATTGCAACACTTTAGTCCAGAGTCAAAAGTCCAAAGTCAAAATCATGACCCTTGACTCTTGACCCTTGACTCTTGACCCTTGACTCTTGACTATGGACTTAATTCTGTGCCACACAACAGCTGATTTTGACGCACTGGGGGCGGCGGTAGGACTAACGCGGTTGCTCCCAGGTAGCAAGATTGTGTTAACTGGCGGCGCTCATCCACCTGTACGGGATTTTTTAGCGTTGCATCGGGATGAGTACGCGCTAATAGAAAGGCGTTCGGTCAATCCGAAAAAAATTCGTTCTCTAACTGTAGTAGATACACAATACCGCGATCGCCTGGGTAAAGCTGCTGAATGGTTAGATTTACCCCAAATCAAAGAAATCATCGTTTACGATCACCACCTCGAACAACATGGCGATATCCCTGCAACTAAATTCCATATTTCCGACGTAGGAGCCACCACAACTCTAATTGTGGAGGAATTGCAAAAACGGCAAATTTCCCTTTCTGTCGCGGAAGCAACGGCAATGGCTTTGGGTATCCACGTTGATACTGGTTCACTCACTTATGACCACGCCACATCACGAGATGCCTTGGCTCTAGGTTGGTTAATGCAGCAAGGTGCTAGTTTATCGGTAGTGGCTGAGTATGTTGAACCCGGTTTATCTCCCCAATTGCAGCAATTATTATCTGATGCCCTTGACAATCTCCAGTATTTATGCATAAGAGGATATACGCTGGCTTGGGTAAGGCTGAAAACCAATGCTTTTGTACCGGGGTTATCGAGTCTGGCTTCCGAACTAATGGAGTTGACAGAAATTGATGCTTTACTGCTAGCTAACGAATATCCTTTGGGAGAGAATGATTCGCGCTTAACGGTAATTGGGCGATCGCGAATTCCCGGCGTCAATCTCAACCAAATATTTCAACCGCTAGGCGGCGGCGGACATTCTCAAGCCACATCGCTGAACCTCCGGGGAGTAGATTTTCAGGAAATCTTAAACCAACTATTAAAAGGGTTAAAAGCTCAAGTTCCTCATCCACCAACGGCACGAGATTTAATGTCATCTCCTGTTCGTACCATCCGCCCAGAAACCACAATAGAACAAGCGCAGCGGATTTTACTACGCTACGGACACTCTGGTTTATCTGTAGTTGATGCCCAAGGTAAGTTGGTGGGTATTATTTCTCGTCGAGACATTGATATTGCCCTGCATCACGGCTTTAGTCATGCACCAGTCAAAGGCTACATGACAATAAATTTAAAGACTATTACCCCTGATACTACTCTGCCAGAAATCGAGTCATTAATGGTGACTTATGATATCGGACGGTTGCCAGTGTTAGAAAATGGGCAGTTAGTAGGAATTGTCACGCGCACCGACGTTTTGCGGGAATTACATCAGCAAAATGATGGGGAACTCGGGGCCCCCACGACCGCTAGGGAGTGGGGATTAGGGGCAATAGGGAGATGGGGAGATGGGGAGAAAGGGAAAGGAGGGGAAGAAAGTGTTGAGATTCCGGCGCTTAGTCAATTGCGCGATCGCCTTGCTCCCAAACTCTGGGAACTACTCACCAAAGCCTCTGCACAAGCCAAACAACGCGGTTGGCATTTGTATTTAGTGGGGGGAGCAGTACGCGACTTACTGCTAGCCAAAGAAGCATCTGGCACTTTGTTAATTCAAGATATAGATTTAGTAGTCGATGGCTTTCACAAAGCTGCTGATGTAGGTGCTGGTGTAGAATTAGCCAAAGCACTCCAGCAACTTTACCCAGCTGCACGCCTAGAAATTCACGGTGCTTTTCAAACTGCTGCTCTACTTTGGCACAAAGACCCAGAATTGGATTCTCTCTGGGTAGATATTGCGACTGCCAGAACTGAATTTTATCCTTACCCAGCAGCTAATCCTGAAGTCGAAGCCAGTTCAATTCGTCAAGATTTGTATCGACGCGACTTTACCATCAATGCCCTCGCACTGCGACTCACACCTCCTCGTGCTGGTAAACTACTTGATTTCTTTGGTGGTTTACTAGATTTGCAAGCTAAGCAAATTCGCGTTTTACACGCCAACAGCTTTATTGAAGACCCCACCCGTATTTATCGCGGCGTCCGCTTTGCCGTGCGCTTTGGCTTCAACATTGAACAGCAAACAGAAGAGTATATTCGTTATGCCATAAATAGTGGTGTTTACGATCGCACTACTAGAGAAAACAGCAAAGCACCTGCACTACAAACTCGACTGAAAGCAGAATTAAAGCACATTCTCGAAGCGCCTTATTGGAAACCAGCTTTACAGTTACTGGCAGATTTGGGAGCATTACAGTGCATCCATCCTACTCTCAAGCTTGATGAGGAGTTGTGGCGGCAATTACGACTGCTAGAACGCTGTTTGCTCAGATTTGACCCCGAACAATCGCTGATTACTCACTGGCAGATGCGCTTAGAAGCAATCATTGCCCACCTCACACCAGAATATCGAGCCAAGGTGGCAAAAAATCTGCAAATGCAAGAAGATAGCATCGAACGCTTGCAGAACTTTGCCCAGACACAAGCTGAGGTAAAGGAAACTTTACCCACTTGCCAGCGTCCCAGTCAGGTGGTGAAATTACTACGGCGTTACGATTTACCCACGTTGATTTTAATTGCTCTACACAGTTCGCGAACGATTAGGCGGCAAATATGGCATTACTTGACAGTTTGGGCTAACGTGCAGCCAATTCTCAATGGTAACGATCTGAAGAAACTTGGTTACAAACCGGGGCCGCAGTATCGGCAAATGCTGGATGATTTGCTAGCTGCTACCTTGGATGGAGAGATTAAAGATAGGACTGAGGCTGAGAAATTTTTGGCACAGCATTATGCTCAGTAATTTATATTTCAATCGATGTGGTTTTTATGCAAATACAAACATCAAAGGGGACATGTAAATGAGCCAATTGCTGTGCTATTTCCAATCCATCACAGGAATTAAAAATTGCTAACTGCAAACCCCGCTTTACCGCTTTTCTCAAATCGGGTTCTAAATCATCAATCGTATAGTTTTCATATAAGTCTTTTGCTGGGGGTAGTTTTCCCCTCGCAGTGGCGATTAATTGGCGATCGCCTTCTGTCCAAATTTGCAAATAGACAGTAAAACCATTGTCAAAATCACCATCTATATGAATAATAATCAACTTACCCATTGCTGCTTCCTTGCAGGCAGTTAAATTATAAAACTCCAACTGGTATTAGCGTTAGCAAGCTCAATTCGTAAACTGAAACACTCTCCAGTTTTGCCACTGATTTTTAGTTGAAACAACTTATCTGCTTTTTTAGCTTCATCTTCTTTGAGAATTTTTCCAGATGTATCAAGCACAATAAATTTCAGACCTATGGGCAGAGTTGTACTATCAATGGAATACACTGCTAAGCGAATGTCCCTTTCTTCAGATGATGTTGGCTGAATACTAACAACCAATGCTAACGAAGTCACTGTCGATTCAATTTCCAGATCAATACGCTGGGCACGTAAAACTCCTTCTGTACTAACAGCACTTCTAGCAACAACTAGCTTGCCTGTTTCTTCACCTAAAACATCTTTAACTGTCTGCCAACTAGCATCAATAATATTTTGCAGCCATTGTTCTAAGTTCACTAATGTCTGACTTAATAAAGAATTAGAAACTTCGCTCTCCATATATTGTATGGGAATACCTGATATCTCTTTCAGTTGCCCAGATTTGATGAGAGCTTCAAGTTTTTCAAGACCTTTTTGTGAACCATCTACAAATATATCCATAGATCCTTCTTCAATTCTCTGTATAGTTATTGATTCGTCTCCTGTTTTTATTCGGATCTCCTCAACAATTTCTTCTAAAATATTTGCATCTAATTTACTGCTAACTTAGGGGTTATCTGTGGTATTTATGTGTGTGTAGAGACGTTGCATTGCAACGTCTCTACAAATTTTATCGGTAGGTAAATTAGCTGATCGCCAAGCGTATTGGGTTATAAACCAGAACCCCAGTATCGACAAATGCTGGATGATTTGCTAGCTGCTACCTTGGATGGAGAAATTAAAGATAGGACTGAGGCTGAGAAATTTTTAGCACAACATCATACTTCCTAAGAGAATCAAAACCAACCGCATTCTGATGTGGTGTATGGCTTATATTCGTTAGGAACTATGTTTTTTTGACCAGCAAACTTCCTACCGTAATAACCGTCATCAAAACCACGACCAAATTCACCACCAGCAGTACGTGGCTTGTAAGCTTTTCCTTTTTTAGCACTCTCACGTCCTTGTCGGTAGCCATCAGCGTAGGCTTGAGGGTGATAGGCGGGATCTTCGTCAACCAGCCATTGAGTAACCGGATAGCAGTAATTAAATCGAAAAGGATATAGGCGATGATAATAGTAACGCCGATGAGCTTGAGCGGGTTGATTGTTGAGGAGCATTCCAGTAGCAGTAGCTAAAGCTACTAGACTTGCCATCATAATCTTTTTCATAATATTATTCTCCAGAGTTGTTTAACTTCTGGTGCTTTTAAGATATCGTTGAGAATATTTGATTGACATCACCTGTTTGGGTGACTAATCGCCCTATTACTAACAACTTTTCTACATGAAAATTGCTACTAATTTCATTAGTTGAGTAGATAATGTTGGTGAGCGTAAATAAAATAAAGATAAGGTAAGGGGGTAGAAAATAATAACGGTTAAAAATTTTTGAACCACTAAGACACTAAGACACTAAGGCAATGGTCTACTCTAGTTAGGGTAAATAGACTGTATGAGGTTGATGTTTATGCAAACCTCGCGGCTAAATACTACCTCTGCAAGAGTCACAGGAGATGAAACCGTGAGTAGTTTAGGCAAAAAAAGATTAGAAGTAGCTTTAGCGATCGCCACTTGCGCTATTGGTAGTGGTGGTGCCTCAGCTGCGCCAACTCCTGGCGTAGAAGTTCCAAAACAGGTGATTTTAACTGCTTCTGATGTTGCTATGTACACTTCTATATGGAAAATCTATTTTCAAGAAGATTTATCCAGCAAACAAGTGATAGAAATGCTGGCAGAGTTGGGTTTAGTAACAGCAGCAGCAGCAGGAACGGCTTACATTGTTTCCAAAGCAACCACAGCAATATTATGTGAAATCACAGACTGGCTTGGGCCAATGGGATGGGGTGTTGCAGCAGCGATCGCAGGTTCTATAACTGGTTTATTTGGGGCAGCTTGGGCAGTATATTGTGATTATCTTTACTGTCAAAAAGAACTTCAACCTGCTTAAATTTGTCATTAGTCATTGGTAATTACAAATGACTAATGACCAATGACTGTTGATAACTTTTAAAACACACCAACTTTATCTGTTTTTTCCCAAGGAAGTTCCAAATCAATCCTACCCACATGACCATAGGTAGCTAGTTTTCTGTAAAAGCCATCTTTATAGATTGAAGGCAGGAATCTCAAATTAAACTGCTTAATTATCCCTGCTAAACGAAAATCAAAATGCTTTGCTAGTAGTTGTGTGATTTCTTCATCAGAAATTTTGCCTGTTCCAAAAGTTTCTACCTGAATACTGACTGGTTTGGCAATACCGATCGTGTAACTCAGCTGCACCTCACATTCATCAGCAATACCTGCCGCTACAAGATTTTTAGCTGCATAACGGGCGGCATAAGCCCCGACTCTATCTATTCTAATTGGGTCTTTGCCACTTAGAGCTGAACCACTATGCTGTGCATATTCTCCATAAGTATCTATGGCATTTTTTCTACCTGTTAACCCAGAGTGAGCAGCAGGGCCACCACGAATAAATTGTCCATCAGGATTAATAAATATTCTCGTCTGTTCATCTGGTTTAATTTCTTCAGTATCAAAAACAGGTTTAATTACTGTCTCGTAAATATCGTCTCGAAGTTGTTGTAAATCAGGATATTTCGCCTTATTTTGACTGGCAATAACTGTGAGACTATGAATTCTATAAGGACGGCGATCGCGATATTCAACTCCTACTTGAGTTTTGCCATCGGGAGTAAGATAAGAGAGTATATTTTGGCGTCTGACTTCACTAATTCGTTTTGCTAGTTTGTGAGCTAACCAAATTGGTAGAGGCATCAAAGCAGAAGTTTGATTGCAGGCAAAACCAAATACTGTCGCTTGGTTTTTGGCAGGAATTTGCTCTATCTCTTCATCAGAAAGTTCTTTTTCATGAAAAGAATAAATCTGATCGGGAGTCAATTCTGAAAGGCTAGTCAAAATACTACAAGTCTTACCATTAAATTCTGTATGTTCGTAGCCTACCTGGTCAATTACTTTTCTGGCTACGTTGGTGAAATCTACGTTGGCACTAGGTTCAAATCTAGCTGCAATAAAAACAATACCTGTAGCTACAGCACATTCTGTAATTACGCGAGAATAAGGATCTTGCTGAAGAAATCGGTCTACAATCGCATCACTAATCTGATCGCAAAGTTTATCAGGATGCCCCTCTGTTACCGATTCAGAGGTAAACATGAAGTCTTTTTTCATATGTTTTCACCTTTGGTTAGTATTTACTAATTCATTCTGCTTCAATATTTGAGATCCCCTCAACCCTGCTTAAAAAGGGGGGCTTGGTTTTCCGATTGCTTTAGTTTCTCCAAGTTTAAAATTCAGTTAAAAAATAGGGCTTTTTTCCCCCTTTCCAAAGCAGGGTGGTTTCATACGACGGAATAAAATTTGAATCCCTACCAACTTCTTAAACTCTTTGTGTCCTTTGTGTCCTTTGTGGTTCGTTAACATAAATATCTCTGGGTGGGAAGAGACTAATTAATTTTTCTGGTGTTTGTATGAAACCACCCCCCTGCTTTCTAAGGGGGGTTAGGGGGATCATTTTTTGTCATCATTTGCTGATGGTAGATTCTTTGTGCTTTCATTCACCAACAGAGGCAGCAAAGCACTACCGCCAATGACAGCACTATCTACAATATCAATTGGCGTAATCTTCAATAGACTCCGCAGTGGTGGAATAGCTATAGCAAGAAGTTGAATAGCAAAAGAACCGACAATGGCAGCATTTAAGTAGGAATTATTCGGCAGTTTTTCTTGACTAAAGATGCTGTGAT
The DNA here is from genome assembly GCF_013388695.1 of Fischerella sp. Classification (NCBI taxonomy): domain Bacteria; kingdom Bacillati; phylum Cyanobacteriota; class Cyanophyceae; order Nostocales; family Hapalosiphonaceae; genus Fischerella; species Fischerella sp. The sequence goes on along the minus strand of NZ_JACAEU010000125.1, from coordinate 15,997 downwards.
TTTCAGAACGGCAGCTCAGGGTATGTAGCAGTTGGGCTGATGTTAGGCTCATAAAAGCAATAGTGCTTGCCTGGGGACTGATGCCATATTTGAGGATGCCGTATCCGTAAGCTGCTAAAGTACTGACGGATATTGTTCCTGCCTCAAAAGCAATTCTGCCAAAATCTGAACTCTTAATTATTGGTTCATCTGGGTTGCGGGGAGGCTTACTCAGTACATCTGGTTCTGGTGCTTCCAACGCCAGAGAAAGACCAGGGAAAATATCTGTCACCAAATTTAGCCAAAGCAGTTGGATTGCGTTTAGGGGTTCGCCTATACCAACTGCGGTAGCGGTTGTCATGACTATGATTTCACTTAGGTTGGTGGCGAGAAGAAAATGCACCGATTTTCTAATGTTGTTGTAGATAGTTCTCCCCCGACTGACGGCAACAATCATGGTTTCTAGCCTGTCATCTTCCAGGACGATATCTGCAACTTCACGCGCTACATCAGTTCCGCCTTTGCCCATTGCGACGCCAACTTGAGCAGCCTTGAGTGCGGGAGCATCATTAATACCATCGCCTGTCATGGCCACAACTTGTCCAGCGGCTTGTAATGCTTGGACGATTTGCAATTTATTGCTAGGACTGATGCGGGCAAAGACATCCACTTTATCAGCAAGTGCTGTGAGTGCCTCTGGGGTAAGATTGTTGAGGTCAGTGGAGTCTAGAATTTCTAGTTGCGGATCTCTGCTTAATTCTAATTCTTTGGCGATCGCATAGGCAGTAGGACTTTGATCCCCGGTAATCATCACCGTATCAATACCAGCCTCGTGGAATTGAGCTATTAACTCTTTGACACCTTTGCGAACTGGATCTGCCATACCCACAAGACCAAGCCATGTCAGGTCTTGCTCCGGATTTTGCCTGTTGTTGTTTTCATCGAGAATTGTATAAGCTATACCCAGCACTCTCAGTGCTTTTCCTGCCATGCGGTCATTTTCTATTTCTATTGCCCGCCTGTCTTCTTCTGTTAAAGGTATGACTTCCCCGTCTTTCAGCCAGAATTTGCATATCTGGACAACTTCTGCCGGACTGCCTTTCACAGCAACAAATTTATGGTTATTATCAATCGCATGAACCGTACTCATGATGTTACGATTCTCTGAGCGCAAGTTAGTTTGCAGCAGCTGATACTTGTCTCTAAGCTGGTTCACATCTACCCCAGCACTGATAGCCATGTGAATCAAAGCATTCTCTGTTGCCGACCCTTTGATGCTATACTTGCCATCTTGCTCTTGGTTGACTTGACTTTCATTACAAAGAACCGAAACATGAATCAGCTTTAGCAATTCATCGCAAGCGTAGGGATTAATATTCTCGTCATTAGCGATAAATTCACCATCCAACACATTAATTTGTCGGCTGTCTACACGAACTTCGACAACAGACATCCGATTTTCTGTAATCGTTCCAGTTTTATCCAAGCAAATGGTTTGCACCGAACCCAAAGCTTCTACAGCACCAAGACTGCGAACGAGGACGTTACGCTTCCGCATATCTTGGATACCCAAAGCCAAGGTTGTAGTGGCAATTGTGGGCAACCCTTCCGGAACGGCAGCAACCGCTAGGGATATAGATGATTGAAGCATTTGCAGCAAACCATATCCCCGCAACACCCCAATACCAAAGACAAGTCCGCAAATTCCCATGCCAATTGCCACTAGTTGGCTACCTACTTGATCGAGTTGTCTGGCTAGAGGAGTTTCGGTTGCTGTTGCTTCGCCAACTAATTGTTGAATCTTGCCCATTTCGGTAAATTTGGCTGTTGCTACCACCACTGCCAAACCTTGACCACCTGTTACCAAAGTTCCTTTGTAGACCATATTTGTACGATCTGCCAAAGGAATATCTTCACCTGTTAAGGATGATGTTGATTTAGTCACAGGTATGCTTTCCCCTGTTAACGCAGACTCATCAATACTGAGATTTTCTGCTTCTAGTAGTCGGGCATCTGCTGCTATATAACCACCTGTTTTCAGAACTAAAATATCGCCAATAACAACATCTTCTATGGGAATTTCGATTTGCTTACCATTTCTAATTACCCAAGTCGAGGTCTCCTGATGACTGCCGAGAGAGTGAATAATTCTTTCTGACTGGCTTTCTGTTGTATAACCAATCGCCGCATTCAGACCAACCACTCCCAGAATTACTAACGCATCGATAAGTCCCCCCGTCACTACTGAAACACCAGCAGCAATGCCCAACAGAGCAACTGGCAAAGACTTGAATTGGTCAATCAAGATACTTAAATCAGAACGAGTCTTTGCTGTTGCTAGAACATTCGGGCCATATTTATTTAAATTTTCAGCAGCAGACTCACTAGATAACCCTGATTGTTTTGAGGTATTAAATGAATCTAGAACTGCATCTGTTTCCATTAGATGCCAGTTTTCTATTCTTTGCGCTTGAGCATTAGCAATGGGTTTTGGTGTTTCTTTGGTTAATGCTTTTTTTGTTGCAGGTAAATTTTTTACTGGTAATTTTATGTCTGAATTTTGATATTCTAAAACATTTTTTTCAATTAATGTTGCTATTTTTTCTGTACTATATTCGTAATCAAAAAAAATCAGAATATTGCTAGTTAATGGATTAGCAGAAACGTAATTTATTCCTGGCTGTTCTGAGAGCGATCGCTCAAGATATTGTTTGAGAGATTCCGAGCGATAAAGCTCCTTAACTTTATATCTAGCTCTACCTTTGACCTGATTATGAATTACTTTAATCACAGAAATACTTGCCCCTGTCTGAAAACTAAAAATTACAAATAGCCAATATAGTAGCTTTTCCTAATTTTTAATCATTTGATTCTTTTGCTGTATTTAATTTCATAAAAGAGTCGAAAGCATACCAAGCCAGGACATACCAGGGTATTTCATCAATTTGCAGCCCTTTAATAAACAACTGACGCACAGCCAGCGCACTAAATCCCAGAGGTAATAACAGCCGCAAATCAATTACACCGTTGGTTATCCGTCCTACATCGGTGTTGACATCTGAAATTACATTGATTAAGTCTCTAGCTATCTCAGATTTTGCATCTTGAGAATAGATTCGAGTCATTTCAGAGTTAAATTCTGCCTGTTTGTCATTGATGAGTTCAGCATTGACCTCTGCGGCTAAGTTTTCAATTACCTCTGTAGTTTCTGCTAGTGCTTCTTTACACCTTTCGGAAAGAGCGATTCCTCCTTTGATGGCTGTTTGGACTGTAGGCTGATGTACCGCTGCGGCCAGAGGAAGAATCACAGGTGCAAAAATTAATCCTGTGAGACTCTCGACAATTTCAGGTACATTAATTTGTTCCCAGTCAAACGTAGAAGATCGCATCTGAACATTTCCTCCGCAAACAGGCAGATGATATAAAAGCGTAGTCAGATTTAAAGCTCAAACCATCAGCCTGTAGGTTTAACTTAAGATTTCAGAAAACCCTGCACCAGAAAAATTTGGGTGTCGGCAATTTTTTGCGAATATATTAGTCAATTAGTAACCTTTTAATAATCTTTTCTTAACCTTAGATATTGATAAATAAGGGATGCCTGATGTGAATTAAAAACTATAGCAAAAATTAGGTTTTGAAAATCGACCACAGATGAATACAGATAAACACTGATAGATAGTTGACTTGGTACAACATTGCACAAATTCGTAACTAATTATACTCTGCGCCCCTCTGCGCTTACTCTGCGTCCCTCTGCGTTTAAAAAAACTACGATAATGTATTTTACCCCACCCCTTAGCAAGGGGAAGGGAAAAGGGTAGGGTTTTACGTTTAAGTACGCGAGTTGGTATCAGAAAAGTGTTAGCCTGCCTGGGCTATCAACTGGTTAGCAATCTGCTGTGCCTGGTTGATGGGAATGGCAAATCCTAATCCTTGGGTACCTCGAATGATCGCAGTGTTAATGCCGATGACTTGCCCTCTTTGATTCAATAGCGGCCCGCCAGAATTACCAGGGTTAATAGCTGCATCTGTCTGGATGAAACCAATCCCCCCATCGCGTACACCAAAGGCACGACTAGAGCGTTCTGTGCCACTGATAATACCCACTGTGACGGTGTTATCTAAACCGAGGGGGTTGCCGATCGCGATCGTACCTTTGACATTTACCTGAGCAAAGTCATCGGGACGCCCAACATTGGGAACTGCTACCATCGGTGCATTCACTTTTCCAGGAATCGTACCGTTGAGGGCATTACCTTCTATACTCGCTCCATTGATAGTGAGATTTGAGCCTAAGTCTACAAACTTTTGATAATCAAAAGTCTGAACCTCAGTGACATAACCAGCCTTACGGTACTCATCAATCAGGTAAGCACTTGCCTTTTCCATGACTGGCGTACCAGTAACTCGCGCACCCATATTCACCAAAGCTTGCACATCTGCATAAGTTGCATTATTGCGATCGCTTTCTTTCGCCTCCGCTTTCGGGAAAGATTCGGCAACATTGTTTGTGCGATTTGGTTGCAAAGCACAAGCAGTAGGTAGTGAAACCAGGGCAAATAATAGCGCTGCATTCAACCAAGAATTTGTTTGGTTTCTCTTCAAGGGGGTCATTAATTCGGAGTTGGATTAAGTCATGTATTTAATTAAGCTCCTGTAATTTTTATTGTGATTGGTGAGAATGACAAAAAAATGTCAACACATCGGATAATGCTAAGGAAGCTTAGGTTACAAAAATCACCCAAAACCACATACTGTGAAAACTCAGGATCGCAAATAACATCATAGTTCAGTACACTATAAGCAAAACTCCTGAAATTTGAAGGTTTCGTGTTTGTGTATGCAGACTCATTCTATGGAATATAACCAGCTTCTAAAAGCCTTGCTTTACCTACCCATCAATGCACCGCAAGCAACAATAGGTAATATATTTATTCCAGAATTATTAAAAACATTGGGGTATGATGTCACCGAAACGATTCCCAACTTTGCTACTGGGAATGGTACTGATAAAGTTGACTATGCTGTTAGAAGAGATACTGACAAAGACATCTTTATCCATACCAAGTCTAACCCTTATCTGCTTATTGAGTTAAAAGGCAGAGATACTAACTTAAGTGAAAATTCCACACAGTATAAGTCTACCGTTTCCCAACTTAAACGTTACCTGTTAGCGCCGAACTGTCAATCTGTACAGTGGGGGATTATCACCAACTCAATCCATATACAGCTGTTTAGGAAACACGGTAAGGTTATCCACCCTTGTTTACCTTGCCAGGAAATCACTTCGGACAATGTTGACGAGATTGTACAGAACATCAAAGCTAAAATCGACACCCCACAAAAGGCACTTACAGCTGCCATTTACAACAACAAAGGTGGGGTGGGAAAGACTACAACAACACTCAATCTGGCTGCAACGCTAGCATATTTGGGAAAACAAACATTAATAATTGATTTTGACCCAAGCCAGCAGGATTTAACTAACTCCCTTGCTCTCAAACCAAAGGAAGATGTGCTATATTCCTGGTTGGAAGATAAGGCGAGTATATCGGTTCCTCCTGGATTAAGCTTCAGGTTAAATTTCCAAGTACCATCCAAAGATACAATCGCATTTGATATTATCCCTAGCGACCAAAAGCTGATGGAGCTTGGTGAAGAGGAATTGCGGCAACGTATAAAGATAAGCAGACTTAGGCAGGTAATTGAGCCACTAAAATATCAATATGACTATATTTTGATTGATTCTCCACCCAATTGGAGATTGTTTAGCCAGAGTGCTGTGTATGCCTCGGATGTTGTTTTAATTCCCACCAAACACAACAGCATGTTTTCGCTAAAGAACGCGGCTGTTGTCATTCAGCGTTTTATTCCTGAAATTCAGACTAAAAGGAATGACGGAGGGCCTATTGCCCTCCCCATTTTTTACAACGGTGAATCCATTACCGACGCTCAGATATTTACCGCCCAAAAGGAGATAGATAAAATCATCAACAAAGCCAAAACCGATACACTTAATCCTATTGATCTAACACCATATTTTTACCCTAAATATACTCAGGCAAATCAAAGCCGCCACATTTTTAACATACCCAGTTACGCGCATATTGCAAGCGCTGCATTTACTCGCATCCCGGCTGTTTACAAAAATCGGACAGCTTATGAGCATTATTTGGCACTAGCTAAGGAATACTTTTTGCAATAAGAGAGCAGAGACATGAGCTTAAGCGATGTTGGGAATTTGATGTGCCTTTATATGCATGAAATCAACCCAGGTAAAGGCACGGATGCACCAGAGTTTTTAATCAAAGCTGGTGCAAAAGCGCTGGTTGAATCGGGTAGTCGCAATTGGGTTCCGGTAATTGTTAAAGAAATCGGTGAAGATCGCTATGAAGTCATCGGCAATTCATTTATCTACGCGATCGCTGAGGAAGCGGGTTTAGAAAGAGTTTGGTGCATCATTGCAGACGAGAGTGAGAAAACATTAGAGCTAACCAGGATTCTAACTGGGGAGTCAATACCAAAAGTCAATCTTTCAACTGCAACTAGAGATGAAATTCAGGCGGCGTTGCAGTATCTGATTGAAAAACCCAACAGTGAGTTAAAGGGAGTGAAGTTAGCGATCGCCACCAATCGTATTGATGAAGCCCCACGCAAGTACTGGAAAAACTTGGAACCGATCGCAACACTGAAATGTGGCATAACCAAAGGAAAGAAGCTAAATGCGCTCAAAGAAGTTTTTTATCTGAGTCCTGAACAAATGCCAGAAGCGATCGCAGACATCAAAATATTGAACACTTTGACAGTTGCACAGCTAAAAGACATAGCGAAAAAACGGGGGATTTCTGGATATAACAAGAAGAAAAAGCAAGATTTAGTTGAGATGTTATCTGTGTGAAAATATTTTTACGCCAAAAGCGCAGCCAACAGAAATAAGCTATCTACCAAAATCGTACTCAACACTGCTCCACTAAAGGCATACCAGTACCGTCGTCTTGTACCCAAAGGCAAAAGTCCCACTGCCATAAGAACTAAGGCAAGAATTAATGCCCAGGCTGTCCCCCAAGGAGTTTGTATTTGTGCTACGGCATTTCGTAAAATTGGTGACACCAACTCTGGTTCTACCCGCATAATTTGTCGCCAGTGGGGCATCAAATCTACCAAGTAGAAATACACGTCGGTTAAGACTGTACCGAGTAAAGAACCCAAATAAAACCAATTACCGACTTTGCCCCAATTGCGACGCAGACACCATATAGCAAATGGCAAGCCGATAGATTCTACTGGCAAATGCCATAACGGTTCCCAACGCAACCAACCCCAGTAAATCGAACCTGCTAACCAACTCCAGCTAAACCCGAATAGCAAATCTCCCCAAACATATGTTACAGAACGTGACATTAATAAGAGACTCAGCCACACCCATACACCTGTCAGGGCTACACTCAACCAGGGCAGCGATCGCACTAAGGGCGCTTCGATAAATACTGGCACAGACACCAGAAATATGGCTGCGGCAAATACTAGCCAAGTTTGGCGGTAGGAGGTGTAGAAGAGGGGGAGAGAGGGGTAGGGGGAGAGAGAGGGAGCAGGGGGAATTATATGTTTTTCCAGGGTTTGGGTGTCAGTCTTGACGGAGGTAGAAGCAGTATGGGAAGACAAGGTATTGTTAATCAATTTTTTAATATTGTTTACTTAACTTTATCTTATTTAAGATATCACAACATAAATCCCCCCCTGGGGCATAATGATAGTATCTTTTATATTACCAAGGTTGGGTGACGCGAAAGCAGTTTTTTCAAAATACTGCGGGCGAATCCCCTTAACTTTATTCGGGGGGAGTCCCTCAAAGCTACTTTTGAGCGAGAAAACCACTTTGTTATGAAAATAGTCTCCCGGAATCACTGACTCCAAGGACGTAAAGTTGGATAATTCGGTAAAGTTACGTAGCTATCTCTGGAGTCTGGTGAATGGGGACAATGTTTGTAGGCGGTATGGATTTTTTGTTGCCTGTAGAAAATTATCTGATGCAAACAGCTGGTAATGCTGTTGCGGGTGAAGCCAACTTGGTTGGGGAAATAGTGCAAGGATTTATTTTAGGTATAGTCCAAGGCATCACGGAATTTTTACCAATCAGCAGTACCGCTCACCTAATAATATTTCGGGACGTTTTAGGCTGGAAGGCAACATGGAGTAAGGCCGCAGTTGATGGGATTCAGCTTGGTAGCGTTTTTGCGGTAGTAATGTACTTTTGGAAAGACATTCGCAACATTTTGGGAGGTGCTTGGTTAGCATTTCAGCATAAGGAATGGCAGCGATATGAGTGGAAAATGTTTGTGGGGATTGCGATTGGGATGTTTCCGGCATTATTAGGTGGTTTAGTACTCAAGATTTTAGATGTTGAGTTAGAAAGTCCCTTGATGATTGCGGCAATGTCAATTATGATGGCGACGTTGTTGGGTTTGGCGGAGAAATTTGGTTCCCGCAAGCGTGGTTTTGAAGAGGTAGAAATTCAAGATGGGATTATTGTAGGTTTAGGGCAAACGATCGCCCTTCTACCAGGGGCTTCGCGTTCTGGTTCAACTCTGACGACAGCCCTATTTATTGGCTTGCAACGAGAAACTGCTGCTCGATTTTCATTTTTGTTAGGTTTGCCAACGCTGGCGATCGCCACATTAGTTCAAACTAAAGACGTACTCGAAGTATCGCATATGTTCCTGCCACTGATTGTTGGTATTATCTCAACCTTCGTATTCTCTTATCTATCTATCGCTTGGTTGCTGAAGTTCTTACAACGGCGAAGCAACTGGGTATTTGTATGGTATCGCCTTGGGTTTGGAGCAGCAATTCTGGGTGCAATTGGTGCAGGAGTTTTTTAGCTGCGGATGAGAGATGGGGAGGTGGGGAGAGTGTGTTTGGTAGTTGGTGTAATTTTATCGGCAATATTTTTTTATTTAGCAATTGCTGGTTTGCTGTGCTTCCTCAAAACCCGCAGTAATTGGGTATTTGTTTGGTATAGGTTAATATTTGGCGTATTAATACTGGGGTCAATCGCTGCTGGAGTATTGAAAAATAGTTAATAGTCCTTTGTCATTAGTCATTTGTCCTTTGTTTAAATGGAATGACAAATGACTAATGACCAATGACTAATTACTCCTGACCAATGACTACTATTCGTCCTGCTCGAATTACTAAAGTATTACCTGATTCAATTGCGGCAGAAATTGGCTTTGAAGTTGGGGATGCGATTGTGAGCATTAACGGCACACATCCCCGTGACTTAATTGATTATCGATTTTTATGTGCTGATGAAGTGTTAGAACTGGAAGTCTTAGACGCGACTGGAAAAACTCATCAAATTGAAATCGAAAAAGACTATGACGAAGACTTAGGATTAGAATTTGAAACAGCACTATTTGATAATTTAATCCAGTGCAATAATCGCTGTCCATTTTGCTTTATTGACCAACAACCACCAGGCAAACGCTCAAGCTTGTATTTCAAAGATGATGATTATCGCTTGAGCTTTTTGTATGGCTCTTATCTCACCTTAACTAACTTACCAGAACGGGAATGGCAAAGAATTGACAGAATGCGTCTGTCTCCCTTGTATGTTTCCGTTCATGCCACAGAACCCGAAGTTAGAATTAGACTGCTGAAAAATCCCCGTGCCGGACAAATTTTGCAACAAATCAAGTGGTTCCAACAAAGGCGACTGCAAATTCACGCTCAGGTAGTGGTGTGTCCTGGTATTAATGATGGCGAGCATTTAGAGCAAACCCTCAGAGATTTAGCATCATTTCATACTAGCGAAGTGCCCGCAGTAGCTTCTGTGGCAGTAGTTCCAGTGGGGTTAACCAAATTCCGTCCCCAACAAGACGAACTTATACCTGTTTCTAGAGAAACAGCACGAGAAGTCATTAAACAAGTGCGATCGCTCCAGCAACAATTTCGTCAAAAGTTCAATTCTACATTTGCTTGGTTAGCTGATGAGTGGTTTTTAATCGCTGGTGAGGAATTACCATCTGAATCTGAATACGAAGATTATCCCCAAATCGATAATGGTGTTGGTTCCATTCGTTTATTCCTCAAAAACTTTGCCCAAGCCGCTGATAATTTGCTACCACCAAAAGTTAAAGGATGGCGAAAATTTACTTGGATTGTTGGCAACGCTGTGGAAAAAGCATTTCAACCAATCCTAAAGCGTTTGAACTCCGTGGAGGGTTTAGAAGTAAATATGCGTGCTATGAATAGCGATTATTGGGGGCAAGATATTACCGTAACTGGATTGCTAACCGGTCATGACTTGTTGTTAAATTTACAAGGGGAAGATTTAGGAAATGGAATTTTACTGCCAAGTGTCATGCTAAAACATGGCGAATTGGTGTTTTTAGATGATATGGGTGTTGAAGAATTAGCCAGTAAATTGGATACAAATATATTTACTGTTGCGGGAGTCGAAGAATTAATTAAGACCTGTATTAAATAGTTCTTTGTCATTTGTCCTTAGTCATTAGTCCTTGGTTTTTACCAACGACTAATGACCAAATAAAATAAGTGAGGAATAAATAAGTGAACAGCCAGGGACAAACCATAAAAAAAAGTAAATTTAAAAATCTCAAAACAACGGGATTATTCATTTTTAAAATTAAATTTATAATGTATAGTCTGGTGAATATTTTGCCAGCAAATGCTACAACTTCTGAGCCTGTATTCAGCATCGTCCATACTCAAGAAAACAGCAATCAGTGGACAGGAATTGAAAATCGCTTGCGCTCAGTGGGGGTGAAGTATTGTGTAATTTCTTTAGATAGCGTCAGAAGTGCAGCAGACTGGGGCGATCGCCCAGTGTTGTTTTTGCCGAATGTGGAGAATCTGACGCCAGGGCAAGCGATCGCGCTAGAAGAATGGATGAGAAAGGGCGGGCGCTTGATTGCCAGTGGTTCGGTAGGGAGTTCATCACCATCGGGAGTACGGCAATTGCTGCAAACACTCTTGGGTGGATACTGGGCATTTAGCCTTGACAGTCCCCAGAAACTGCAACCTTCTTCATCGAAGAATTGGGAAAGCCAAGACAACCTGTCTGGAACAGTACGCGGTGGGGTTGTGATTCCCAATACTTTAAATTCACAAGCTGCTGCTGTTTGGAATACTAAAGATAATTCGGCAGCAGTTTTAACAACAGAACGTTCTACCTTGTTCGGTTGGCGGTGGGGAGTAGATGCCGCTTCTGGGGCAGAGATAGATACCGCTTGGTTGAAAGCAGCCCTCAATCGTCATTTAAAAAAGTTCTCTATTTTCATTAATAAAGTACCAGAAGCGTCATCAAACTGCTCTACCTCCGTCGCTGCTGCCTCCTCTAGGGAGAGTGGGAGAGGGGGAGAGGGGAACAGAGGGAGAGTGGGAGAGGGGAAGAGGGGAACAGAGGGAGAGTGGGAGAGGGGGAGAAATTCCTCCACTTCCTCTACTTCCCCATCACCCCATCCTAGACCCTTACCTAGTAATACGTTTCTACGTTCAGATGAGGCAATTGACCAACTTGAACACAGAGTGCGTTTGGATGTAATACCTAACTCCAACGCACCCATTAGCCGCAGTGAAGCGATCGCTCTCCAGCAACAGTTAGAAAATCTCATCGGTCGAGTAGAAAGCGCTCATTTAGCTGCTGCGGCATACAATGGCAACTCTGTGTCTGTAAAAGCACAGGAGACACAATTCGCTTCCACTAAATCTGGGGCTCCACCAGTTGTGAGTACGGAGAAAGCCCTGGTACAAGCACGGGAAGTTGTGAAAAACTTGCAGCAGTTGATAGCACAAAAAAAGTATGCTCAAGCTCGCTCTACTTGGCTAATGGCGAAGGCTTCGCTATGGCAGCAATTTCCTGTCGATCGCAGATTGGCTCAACCAGAAATTCGGGCTATCTGGCTTGATCGGGGGACAATTGTTCGTGCTGGTAGCGATCGCGGACTCGCTCAAATTTTTGATCGTCTGGCACAAGCAGGGATTAACACAGTATTTTTTGAAACAGTCAACTCTGGTTACACCATATATCCCAGTCAAGTTGCACCACAGCAAAATCCACTCATTCGCGGCTGGGATCCACTCGCAGCCGCGGTGAAATTAGCCCATGCTCGGGGTATGGAATTACACGCTTGGGTTTGGACTTTTGCGGCTGGCAACCAACGCCACAATCAAATTCTTAATACTAACCCTAATTATCCGGGGCCAGTCCTTGCTGCTCATCCCGATTGGGCAGGCTACGATCATCGCGGTAGAATGATTCCCCTTGGTCAGGGTAAGCCTTTTTTTGACCCAGCTAATCCCCAAGTGCGACAGTATTTACTGCGGCTATACGAAGAAATTGTTACCCGCTATCAAGTCGATGGCTTGCAGCTAGACTATATTCGCTATCCTTTCCAAGATCCAGGTGCAGGACGGAGTTATGGCTATGGACAAGCAGCAAGGGCACAGTTTCAAGAACTTACTGGTGTCGATCCAATGAAGATTTCCCCCAAGCAGGGGGAACTTTGGCGGAAGTGGACGGAATTTCGCACTGAGCGAGTTAATAGCTTTGTTGCTGAAGTTTCCCAGCACTTGCGAGCAAAGCGACCCAACTTGATTTTATCGGCAGCTGTATTTCCCTTACCAGAACAAGAACGCATTCAGAAGATTCAGCAGCATTGGGAAGTCTGGGCAAGGCAGGGTGATATAGATTTAATCATCCCCATGACCTATGCCCAAGATACCTTGCGCTTTGAGCGACTGGCGCAACCTTGGATCGCCTCGACAAAATTAGGTTCTACCTTATTGATCCCAGGAATTCGCCTGCTTGCTTTACCAACAGTCGGGGCGTTCGATCAAATCCAATTGGTCAGAGATTTGCCAATTAGCGGTTATGCCCTTTTTGCCGCAGATAATTTTAACAATGATTTACAAAAAGTTTTTAGTCGCACCCAAGGTAGAGAACAAGGCACGCAACAAGAACCAATACCTCTGCGTCAACCTTTTGCTGCTGCTGCTGCCCGTTATAATGCGTTGCTACGCGAATGGAAGTTTGTTTTGCAAAACGACCAACTGCGATTACCGGGTACGACAATGTCAGAGTTTAATGCCCAAGCAGAAGTTTTGCAAAGCGCTTTGAATAATCTGGCTGCTGAACCCAATGCCAGTAAGTTGCTAGCAGCAAGAGCAACTCTGGTTCGCTTCCAGTTTCAATTTCGGATTTGGATGCGCTTGCAAGCTGCGGAGAATCCCTACCAAGTCAAAGCTTGGGAAAACCGTCTGGGTGCGATCGAAAGGCTGTTGCGTTATGGCGAGAGAACTGCCCAACATTGACCTCTCCCCGGCTTAAAAGCCTTGTCGTTACCCACATCTTCTGGAAACCTTACGCTTATTAGGGTTTGTACGTCTCAGAACAATTATCATCTATCAATATTTATTGAGAATAGTCACGCAATCATCAGGGTTTTGAAATCCGATTTTATGGCGCGCCAGCTTGAGAAAAATGTGGGTAATGACAAGGGCTTTTAAAGGGGGGCTAGGGGGGATCGCAGCCTTAACTGAATCGTATTGGCTTAGAATTCCCAAATTCAACAAAATAGTTAATATTCTTCCAAAAACTATTGACCTGGAGAGAAGTTCTGACATTTAGCCATTTTTGCAAAACGCTGCGATCGCTTGATAATTCACAATGATTTCCGGATGAAGTCTATGCCCGTTATGGTTAACACCTATTTGGGAAACATAAGCTTGAAACGGGTCAAACCCTTAACATCATGGTGCTAATTGGCATGGTGTTGGCTTTAGGGATTTTGGTAGATGTGTTCATCTTAATGATGGAGGGGATGCACGAAGCCATTTTTGTCAAGGGTATGAGTTTTAATCAAGCCGCCCTCCGAACGATGACAACCTATGCTCCACCTGCTTTTTCTGGTCAGTTAACGACGATTTTGGCGCTAGTGCCATTGTTAGCAATTAGTGGGGGTTGGGTAAATTTATCCGTTTGCTACCACTAACGGCGATTATTTGTTTGCTGTTGAGTTTTGCGATCGCTATCCTGGTTGATGTGCCTTTGTCTCGTTATTTACTGGCAAATATCAAAGGTGTCGAGAAAAAATCTTTACTAGAGCCATAAATCATAGCTTCGCTCACCTGGGTGTACAAATCACAATCTTTGCTCAAGCGCCAAATCAGTCTGTATAAAAGAACTAAAATAGCTTATGATTTTTTTATAAACTAATAGAGTATTACTCATAATAGTGTTAATAATTTATGAGCAACGCTTGAGATAAAATCTGAGATTAATCGCTTCAGCTAACAAAAGAAAGCAATATTTTTACTTGAAAAAAATCTTTAGAGAACTTAACAAAAATAGATTGAAAAATACAAAAAATTCATGTAAAACCTGATCGTAAGAGTTAGGGAAAGTTTCTCTTTGATTAAGCCATCTCCCTGAGGAAGATGGTTATTCCTAATTTTGGTGTGAGGCAAATTAAAACAGAAAAAAATCCTGAATAAGGAGATTCCAGCAATCAGAGAGAAGGTATTCGGCAAAAATCCATGAAAACAGCAAAATTCTCAATTTTTAGTAGTTGAGAGATTTTGCAATCTGTACATTCGTTTTACAAACAAAATAGCCATGACCACAATTTTAAGAAGAAGCGAAAGCGGTAGCCTGTGGGAACGGTTTTGTGAATGGATTACCAGCACCAATAACAGACTTTATATCGGCTGGTTCGGTGTTTTAATGATTCCAACGCTGTTGACTGCAACCATCTGTTTCATTATTGCCTTTATTGCAGCACCACCAGTTGATATCGATGGTATTCGCGAACCAGTATCTGGTTCTTTGTTATACGGTAACAACATCATTACTGGTGCAATTGTACCCACATCCAATGCAATTGGCTTGCACTTTTACCCGATTTGGGAAGCTGCTTCCCTCGATGAATGGCTTTACAACGGTGGGCCTTATGAGCTAATTGTTTTCCATTTCCTCATCGGCATTTTCTGCTGGATGGGACGGCAATGGGAACTGAGCTACCGCTTGGGTATGCGTCCTTGGATCTGCGTTGCTTACTCTGCTCCTGTAGCTGCTGCTACCTCCGTATTTTTAATTTATCCAATTGGGCAAGGCAGTTTCTCTGACGGAATGCCTTTGGGCATTAGCGGTACGTTCAACTTCATGTTAGTGTTCCAAGCGGAGCATAACATTCTCATGCACCCCTTCCACCAACTCGGTGTAGCCGGTGTGTTTGGTGGTGCGCTGTTCTGTGCGATGCATGGTTCTTTGGTGACTTCCTCCCTGGTGCGGGAAACCACTGAGAACGAATCCCAAAACTACGGATACAAGTTTGGCCAAGAACACGAAACCTACAATATCGTGGCTGCTCACGGTTACTTTGGCCGGTTAATCTGGCAATATGCCAGCTTTAACAATTCTCGTTCCTTACACTTCTTCTTGGCAGCTTGGCCTGTAGTTTGTATCTGGCTAACAGCGTTGGGCATCAGCACAATGGCGTTCAACTTGAACGGGTTCAACTTTAACCAATCAATTCTTGATTCCCACGGTCGTGTAGTCAATACCTGGGCAGATGTGCTGAACCGCGCCAACCTGGGTATAGAAGTGATGCACGAGCGTAATGCTCACAACTTCCCGTTAGATTTGGCTGCTGGTGAAACTGTACCTGTGGCGATGAACGCTCCTGTAATGAATGGATAATCCCCTCCTCCTCCCTAAATGATGAAAAGCGCCCTCTACTTTGAGAGCGCTTTTTTTAGTGAAAGCCTCAGAACCTTAATTTCTTAAAGAAATCGAGGTTCTAGTTTTTTTAGTTTTTCACGAATGATTTAGGACTGCTATATAACCTTCTGTTGATGGACAAAGTTATTCCATTAAGCTGAACTTCCCCCCAAGAAAAAAGAGCTAACTGTTGACCAGAGTGGGTTTCAAAGTTTTTTGATTCCCTGTTACTGGGTACAAATTGTCAAAGGGGCTTGCGGAGCGAGTTTGAGGCGT
>NZ_JACAEU010000124.1:0-6471 GCF_013388695.1 Fischerella sp. | reverse complement strand
TCGGCATGGGGCATCGGCACGACCTTAAACGGACGGGGAGCGACCATAAGACTACTTCGCTAGCTAGTTGCTGTGAGCCGTCAAGAATCACTGCCCTTCAAGGGCAGTGAGTATGTCAACGAAGTACTCTTGGATCTTTTGGGGATCGTTGCTTGCCAACAGTTCGGTGAACAGAGTATTCACCTTGTTGTGATCCAGGCGGATAACATCCTGGACATTCATATCACTTTTATCGCTGGTTTGGGTAACAGTACTGCCGACAACACCACTCAATGCTGCCATAGCATCTTGTATGCGTCCCCAAATACCCTGATCCACTTCTTGTCCGGTGAGTTCGCGAACACCCAAGATTTCCAGAATACCTTTGAGTTGCTCTTGGTGAGCGCGGTTCTCAAAGTTAACAGTATTTAAAGGTCCGATCGCCATCATCACATCAGCACCAACTTTTTGTGCGGCTTTATGAATTGTCAAGCCGGACATTACTTGCTGATGCTTCAGCAATTCATGTTGAAATACTTTTTCATACAAGCTCAATTCGGAACCTTGCATCAACTGTCGAAGCTTTTGAATCATTTCTGTAACTGTTTTTTCTGCCTCAGCTTGGATGCCATATTGAACATTAACTGTTTCGAGAACACCCTTGTTTTTTTGGTCATCCTCGAGCATTTTGCGGAAGCGATCGGCAATTTCGCTATCAGTTATTTCTCTCAAAAATTGTTCTTCATTTTGAATGATTAAATCTTGAATTGCTCTCATATCTGCCAATTTCATGGCGATAGCAGAACGTTTAGCATCATCCAAAGCAACAACCATGCTGTGTTCTCCTCTGAAAATAATTTGTATTTTCAACAACTTCAGGTTGCCATATAATTTTGGTTCGCTCCATCTTTCTTTTGAACGATAACTCCAAAACCAAGGATATAAAAAATTTAATTTTCAGGATAATTTTAAAAATCAATATATATCTATACTTTGAGATAGATAACTACTAGAGGCTACACTCCTTCGCTAGATAGATAAATTTTTCTGGCCGCTTTTCTAGATTGACTCCAGGGTCATCAAACAGGAGATTAATTCGTTGCAAACCGAAGCTTATGTTGAGAAAATTCCTTCGGCATAATTTCATTTCATCCCAAATATTGAGATCGCCTACCCTGCTACAACTCTCTACACCAATTTACGGAAAAGTTTTTTCACCTCTTGTTCTTTGGAGCATATAAATTATGGCAACTCAAGAGAGAAACACTACGCCCTATCCTAATATTCCAGCTTTTTTGGAAAGCGACGATAGGGAGTTTCGTGACACTGGTGTACCTAGTACTGTGGCGATCGCAGGCCACCCTATTCACCCAATTCTCGTCCAATTCCCGATCTCTTTTCTCGTCGGGGCGCTGTTAACGGATGCAGCCTTCTGGTATATTGGCGATACTTTCTGGGCTAGAGCCTCTTTTTGGTTAATAGTCGGCGGCTTAGTAGGAGGTATTGCAGCAGCCCTAACTGGTTTGCTGGACTTTTTGAGAATAGGAAGAGTCCGCAAGCGCACTGCTGGATGGGCACACTTGATTCTCAACGTCAGTGCCTTGGTGCTGACGATTATCAACCTCGTATTACGCTGGAATAACCCTGTAACGGCTATATTACCTTGGGGACTAGTACTCTCAGTTGTCGTATCTGGACTTCTCGGCGTTTCCGGCTGGTATGGTGGCGAATTGGTATATCGGCATAAAGTTGCTGTGATTGGTAACGGTAATCCAGATCAACCCTAGGGTAAAAAAATTAAAAATTAGAACAGAAAATTAAAAATTGTATATTCTACATTTTTAATTTTTGATTTTTAATTTTTAATTGATTTGTCCCCAACCCTTAGAAAACCGTGTCAAAAAAAACACAAAGTCTGTATATTTTTATATCCCTGCTCATCGTTGTGGCGATGGGCTTTTTCTTTAAATACTATATTGGCCCTGCTCATAAATGGTTTAATGATTACGGAGCGGCTGTATTTTACGAAATATTTTGGTGCTTGTTCGCTTTTTGGTTTTTCCGCAGTCCGTCAGCAACTATTCAAATTCCTGTATGGGTCTTTATCATCACCTGTATATTAGAATTTTTGCAATTATGGCATCCCCTCTTTTTGGAGCAGTTTCGCGCTACGTTGATAGGTAAATGGTTAGTTGGTACTACCTTTGTTTGGTGGGATTTTCCTCATTATGCATTGGGTAGTGTTTTAGGCTGGTTGTGGCTGCGGCAATTACAAATAAAGGGTTATGCAAAAAAAAGTCAAAGTTAAACCAAATTCCAAAGTTCAAAAAATAGAAGAAGTAGCCGATGGCAGTCTAATTGTTTATTTAAAATCTCCTCCTGTTGATGGTAAGGCTAATGAAGAACTCATTAAGGTTCTAGCGGAAAAATTTGATGTGCCAAAATCTAGAATCAGAATTAAGTCTGGCTTATCTTCCCGGAACAAGTTGATAGAGATTGACAGTGATATATAG
The DNA here is from genome assembly GCF_013388695.1 of Fischerella sp. Lineage (NCBI taxonomy): Bacteria > Bacillati > Cyanobacteriota > Cyanophyceae > Nostocales > Hapalosiphonaceae > Fischerella > Fischerella sp. The sequence goes on along the minus strand of NZ_JACAEU010000124.1, from coordinate 3,979 downwards.
AGTAAAAGGTAATTGCTTAAGTCGCTTTTTAATCAAACTTTGACTCTGTAGAGATGTCCTATGCCACATCTCTACAAATTCGTTGAAATCGCTTCATGCCTAATTTTCATGAGAACTTAGATAACTTAAATAAATAAACTCGTCTCTGAGCATTAGCTTAGAAAACGAGTTTATAGATGCTTCGCATCTGAAAAAGTTAATACTGAATTTCTTCCTTAATAGTGATATATCTTGACTGTGCTTTCACTCTATCAATCCATGCTTGGATAGCAGGAAATTGCATCAAATCATACCCACCCTCATCAGCTACATGAGTATAAGCAAACAAAGCAATATCTGCAATAGTATAACGTTCACCTACAAAAAAATTGCAAGTCTTTAAATGGTTTTCCATCAAATTAAGTGCTGCATAACCAGGCTCGCGTTTTTGCTCTATAGCTTCCTTATATTCATCTGCTTTACCCAGTATAGAAATCCAAAATCTTGGTGTTGCAATAAAAGGCTCGTGTCTATTTTGTTCAAAGAATAACCATTGCATCACTTGCGCTCGTAAAAAGCGGTCATAAGGTAAAAATTCTGTTCCTTCACTCAGATAAATTAATATGGCATTTGATTCTGCCAAATATTTCCCTGGCTCAACCTCCAATAATGGAATTTTCCCAACAGGATTTTTACTCAAAAACTCTGGCGTTCGAGTCTCACCTTGCAAGATATTCACCTCTACCCTCTCAAATGGCATACCAATTTGTGACAATAAAAGTCGGATCTTGTAGCCGTTCCCTGAAGGTAAAAAATCGTACAATCTCAGCGTTTCCATGCCAATAAATGTTGAGATGAAGGTTACGATTAATAATAATGCAGTAAAATAGAATTAATTTTCAAACTAATAAAGAAACACAATAAAATTTTTATAAATGCAGCTCTTGACCAAGAAAATATATTCTCTAAAAATAAAATTAATCAAGTATTATTTTTATCATTAAGATGTTTAATTTTATGCAGCGAAAGAGAATAAAAAATGTGTGGAAGATTTAGTTTAAGCGTCACTCAAGAAGTTTTAGCTCGAGCCTTTCATGTCGAAGAAGTGCCGAATTTAGAGCCGCAATATAACATTGCACCTACGCAAATGGTAGCGACGGTTTTGTATAATTTAGAAAATCACAAACGTGAACTTCAGCAGTTACGTTGGGGTTTAATACCCTCATGGGCAAAAGATTCGAGTATGGGAGCAAAGCTCATCAATGCTAGATCGGAATCTGTAGCCGAAAAACCTGCTTTTCGCTCTGCCTTCAAGCACCGACGCTGTCTAATAGTGGCAGATGGCTTTTATGAATGGCAGCAGCAAAGGGACAAAAAACAGCCTTATTATTTTCGCCTCCGGGATAGCAAACCCTTTGGCTTTGCTGGGTTGTGGGAGGAATGGCAATCTCTTGAAGGAGAACAGATAAAATCTTGCACAATTTTGACAACTCAAGCTAACGAATTACTGCAACCAATTCACGATCGCATGCCAGTAATTCTCCAACAGCAAGATTACGACGTGTGGCTAGATCCCCAAATACATGCAGCGAATGTATTACAGCCGCTATTGCACCCCTACCCATCAGAGGCAATGACAAGCTACCCCGTTAACACCGTAGTAAACAACCCCAGGCATAATAGCTCAGAGTGTATAACCCCACTCAGTACGGGGAATTCTTCTGCAAATCAGTTAAATTAACTATTAGTGAAAAAGCCCACTCACTAGCCGAACACCACAGAGGCGTCTATGCCAAGAACTCAGAGAAACGATAACTTTATCGATAAATCCTTTACAGTTATGGCGGATTTGATCCTGAAGATCCTGCCAGCGAATAAAAGAGCGAAAGAAGCCTTTGTTTATTACCGAGATGGAATGTCAGCGCAGTCAGAAGGAGAATATGCCGAAGCTTTAGAAAACTACAAGGAAGCTCTAGAATTAGAAGAAGATGCACTGGATCGGGGCTATATCCTCTACAACATGGGGCTAATTCATGCCAGCAACGGCGAACACGAAACGGCTTTAGATTTATATCACCAAGCACTGGAGTGTAACCCCCGCTTACCTCAAGCTTTGAACAACATCGCGGTAATTTATCACTTCATGGGAGAAAAAGCGAAACAAGAAGGAGACGAAGACGGCGGCGAAGCACTGTTTGATAAAGCGGCTGATTATTGGATCAGAGCCATTCGCCTTGCTCCCAATAACTACATCGAAGCTCAAAACTGGCTGAAAACTACAGGAAGAATGCAAATTGACGTATTCTTTTAGTCATTGGTCATTTGTTGGTTGTTGGTTGTTGGTTGTTTTTATCACCACTAACTACTAACCACTAACCACTAACTAATGACTAATGACCAATTACCAATTACCAATTACCAATTACCATCCTATGATCGACCGTGAACAAGTTCGCAAAGTCGCCCATCTTGCTCGCCTAGAATTGACACCAGAAGAGGAAGAACAATTTACCACTCAGTTGGGAAGTATTCTGGATTATTTCGAGCAGCTAAGCGAATTGGATATCACTAACGTACCGCCCACAACACGAGCCATTGATGTCAGTAATGTGACACGCTCCGATGAACTCCAACCTTATGGCGATCGCGAAGCTATTCTCCAGGGTGCACCCCAACAAGAAGGCGAATTTTTCAAAGTACCCAAAATTCTTAATGAAGAATAGTTAGTAGATAGTAGTTAGTAGATAGTAGTTAGTAGATAGTAGTCATTTTTTGTGAATAATTAACAACTAACCACTAACCACCAACCACCAACCACTAACCACTCCCTAGATTGATGATTTCCTACCCAGGATGTGAGCTAATGAGTTGTGCATTACCTCAATCAAAAGAAAATAATCATGGGTTTGGGAATTCTTAAGGATGGTAAGTGGCTATCTGAACGGGAGCAAGAAGACTCGGAAGGTAAATTTATCCGTCCTTCAACCACTTTCCGCAACAAAATTACTGCTGATGGTTCAAGTGGGTTGAAAGCTGAACCAGGGCGCTATCATCTGTACATTTCCTGGGCTTGTCCTTGGGCATGTCGCACTGCGATTATGCGCCAGTTAAAGGGGCTGCAAGATGTTATTGGTATGTCTGTGGTTGCTCCGGAAATTCATGATCGCGGCTGGGAATTCTCGGATGAACCAGGCAGCATTCCCGATACAGCCAATGGGGCTAATTATCTTTGGCAAATTTATTTGCAAGCCGATCCCAACTATAGCGGACGTGTCACAGTTCCAGTTTTATGGGATACACAAACTAAGACGATTGTCAATAACGAATCCCGCGAAATTATGCGGATGTTTGATACTGAATTTAATAGTTTTGCTAAGAATAACGTAAATTTTTATCCAGAAAGTTTGCAAAAAGTTATTGACGAGACTATCGATGCTATTTATCAACCGATTAACAATGGTGTGTATCGGGCGGGATTTGCAACGAAGCAAGCAGCATATGATGAAGCGGTAACGGAATTATTTGACGCTCTCGACTACTGGGAAAAAATCTTAGGAGAACAACGCTATCTCTGTGGAAACCAAATTACTGAAGCAGACTGGTGTATGTTCACAACTTTATTTCGCTTTGATGCAGTTTACTATGTGCATTTCAAATGCAACTTACGCCGAATCGTAGATTATTCCAATTTGTGGAATTATCTCAAGGACTTGTACCAACAGCCAGGAGTTAAAGAAACTTGCAACCTAGATCATATCAAACGACATTATTACAAAAGCCATCCGAAAGTTAACCCAACTCGTATCGTTCCGAAAGGGCCGCTGATTGATTTTGAGGCTCCGCACAATCGCGATCGCATTTTTGCATGATGATACTTGGATAAAGGGCGTTGCTGAATCAAGATATGAATTTACAATTCACGGGTATGTAGAGACGTAGCATTGCTACGTCTCTACAATGATTTGGCATCGAACTACAAAAATGTATGCACACATAATTC
>NZ_JACAEU010000123.1:0-8211 GCF_013388695.1 Fischerella sp. | reverse complement strand
TTTTCACCACCCTCCGGGTTCGCCAGTCCCCCATCTCGGCAGAAGCCAAGACGGGGGCTGGACTCACCAAGACACAAAGACACCAAGAAAAATCCATTTCCAAGACTCACACCTTGACAGGGGATGAGTATGGGTTATGTAAATCCATGTGTTGCATTCTTGTTTCAAATTGGTATAAGTGATTGCGCTTAAGCAGATTGTTAATAATTTATTATTAATATTTTTATTAAAATATCTCTTGTCAAATTTTTATCTAAGGAGAATACATAAAAAACTATGTATATCTTGGTGGACAGTTTTATGATTGTCTGTGGTAATTAAATTTGCCAATTTCAGTTTTATACTGTAGTATTTATAGCTTTTTTTTACTTTATAAAAAGCAAATGTTTGAAACTTGCATCATCATCTTATCTCAGTATATTAGTAAATAAAATTACTAATATTTTTATTTTCTTAATAATCTAAAATTAGTAGTAACTATTATAAAAATGTTTGTAGTCTTTACTAGGTAAAGCTTATAGTCCATAAACACAGTCGATGGTGAAAGACAAAAAACTTAACAACGATAGTAATTTATTTAACTTTATTTTAAAATTTAACAGTAAATATTCGTTTACGTAACAATACTTTATATAAAGATATGAAAAAATACAGACTAAATTTCTATAACCCTGATTGCTTCTATTTGATTTCTGGGTAATATTACTGAAGCGTAGTTTCGCCTTTGAAATTACAGACGAGTTAGCGCATCGTTTCTTCGATTCTGCATCAGAGACGTATTTACTGGTCGCTAAATGTAGTAATTATTATGGTGTGTAATCCTCAATTAGGTTGATGGTGAAACTTTTCAATCACCTAGTTAGTCATCCTTTAACTAATGACTTCGCAAAAGTTCTAAAGACGAATACAAGACTGTTATGTACTTCATCATTGGATTATGGGGTGCCCAGTTGCTGCATGTGCAACTTTCTTTAGTGGCTTGCATGTAGTTGCTACATTGATGTTGCTGTGATACCTGCGTTAACCAAACCAAGTAGGTTTATTCAGTGATGTTCATCTCCTGACAACACCAGTTTGCAGACTGTTGTTGTCATGTAATTCAAAATCTGCATTATGTACAGTCACAAAAGCGGGATAATATACCCCCATCACTAAAAAATAATCATCCTGTCAGGAGTCGTGAAATTGCCATTGCATCAAGAGCAGATAAACAATCAGTCTATTGTGTTTCCTTCCTACTCGAAAGAAATGTTTCGTAAACAAAGGGAGAAGCTTTTCTCTGTAAATAGCAAGCTTCTGTTGCCTAATGATATGGGTTTTGATGAGAAGCAAATCTAATAAGTCTGGTTGGCTGTGTGGTTTTCACTGTATTTATCCTACAGTGCTGTAATACCTGCGTTACTCAACTGGCACAGATTTAGATTACTTGAAAATCAAAGTAAAAATGAGGTTTTCGAGTAAAAGCCTCGGATTTTGAAAATGTTCTGTTATTATATTGATGCCTTCCAATGATTTTTAAAATTTCATGGCCGAGGCATTTGAGCCTCCTTTGTCCTTTTTACCTTTTAAGTGTTTTTACTTACGGAATCTTACCAGCTTATCCTCAAACTACCGTTATTAATAATACGGCTCGTGGTGGAGCAGACAATCTTCCCAACAGCCCTTCCGGAAGAATTACTACCTCCAATGAAGTGACTTTGAGCGCTGGTCAAGCGGAACTAGAGATCATTAAAACAGCAGACAGAGCAGCAGCTGAACCAGGTGATACAGTCATTTATCGTCTTACCATCAGGAATACTGGTAGCGTACCAACCAACCAGGTAGCAATTACAGACAGACTGCCTTTAGGAGTGCGACTTGTTACTAAGTCGTTGAAAGGTTCCCTAGCAGATAGATCTATCCCCCTGAGTGCAAACACCAATTCAAATCGAACGGTAACGATTACTTCTAGCCAGCAATTGCAACCCAACCAAGCTTTGACAGTCACCTATGCTGCTGAAGTTACGCCAGATGCGATTAGGGGAGATGGCAGAAACTTAGCACAAGCCAGGGCAGGCAATCTCACAAGCAACCAAGCTAGCTATGTTTTGCGAATTCGGCCAGGCATTTTGTCTGATTGCGGCACCTTGATTGGGCGGGTGTTTGTCGATAAAAACTTTGACGGCGAACAACAACCTAACGAACCGGGAGTACCGAATGCGGTGATTTATCTGGATGATGGCAATCGCATTGTCACCGATGCGAATGGGCTATTCTCCTTGGCAAATGTCATTGCTGGCCATCGAACAGCAGCCTTGGATTTGAGTAGCTTACCAGGCTACGCACTGGCCCCAAACAAATACTTTATCGAAGGTAATAGCCAGTCTCGCTTGGTGCGCTTAGAACCTAGTGGTATGGCACGGGTAAATTTTGCTGTCACGCCTGCTTTTTCAGAGGGTAAGCGATGAAAACAAACAAGTTTTATGTACGTTTGAGCCGAGATTTTGAGATGAGTATTCTGCGCTTGGCCTTAGCGAGTAAGGGTTGCGCTGGAATGTTGCCTTTATGTTTGGCGATCGCTTCTCCTTTGTTTTTTGGTGCAGAGACAATTTTCCCAACAACCGCTTTTGGTAGCGTCGCAGAGGATACGGGGACACAAACACACCCTGACACGGAGAACTTCTCAACCCAGTCTCCCCGCGTCACCCTTCGGGTTCGCAGTCGCTACAACGGAGGGAACCTCCGCAACGCGCTGCTCACCGCGTCTGAGGTTCTCCATGTTTTCGAAGCCATGTCACCGCCTGTATTTATCTCCCAAACTTCCCCATTTTCAGGCGATCCCAACTCGGTATTTCAACAAGATCCTGCTACTGAATTTCAACAAAACTCAAACTCTCCACTGCAACAACCAACATCTCCAACAGATAGCACACCTAGAATTACCCCCCCGACATCTGGACAGCCAAAAGTCAAACTGGAAATCGCACCTGTAGGCGATCCGCGGGTTCAAGCAGATGGACGTTCAACGATTAAACTGCAAGGACAAATTGTCGATGCCAAAGGTGAAGTCATTCGCAAAGATGCGATCGTCACTTTAACTAGTAGCGCTGGTAAATTTGTCGGTACAGACCAAAACAAAGACCAAGGCGGATTTCAGGTACGTGCCATTGATGGTGAATTCACTGCCACTTTGCAATCGGATATCAAACCCCAACAAGTCCGGATTCGGGCAGCCATAGATCGGGTGCAGAAATCTCCACTCATTGCCCCCAGAGAATTAGGCGACCTGAGAAATCCGACATTTCCGCAACAAACAGATAATTCCCTGGTGGAGGAATTTGGAGAAGCGCCGATAGAAGCCTACACCCAAATTGAATTCACTACCTATCTCCGCCCTTCACTAGTAACAGGGGTAATTAATTTGCGGATTGGCCAGGGAGGAACTAATTACTGGGGAAGTTTTGGGGAGTTTCTCAATCCCGACGAGATTGACGAAGGCACAACGGCAGATTTGTATGCTGCTGTTTTTGCCACAGGTAAAGTAGGAGATTGGTTATTTACTGGCGCATTTAATAGCGATCGCGCTATCAACCAAGACTGCGAAGGTAGAAATCGCCTGTTTGGTGGTGTTCAGTTCTGCGAACAACCCTATCCTGTCTACGGTGATAGTTCCACCTCTACCCCCACTACCCCCTCTATCGATAGTTTCTATGCTCGCTTGGAACGTACTCCCTCGATATCGGGAGCAGAACCAGATTACTTCATGTGGGGGGACTACAGCACGAATGAATTTACCAGAACCTCCCAACTGTATACCGCTACCTCCCGCCAGTTACATGGCTTCAAGGCGAACTACAACTTTGGCAACCTCCAAATCACAGGGATGTATGCCAACAATATTGAGGGCTTCCAGCGAGATACTATCGTTCCCGACGGCACTAGCGGCTACTACTTCCTTTCCAAACGCCTTTTAGTTCCTGGTAGTGAAATCGTCTACATAGAAGCAGAAGAAATCAACCGTCCCGGCACGGTGATTGAGCGCAAACAAATGCTGCGCGGCTCAGATTACGAAATTGATTACGATCGCGGTACACTGTTGTTTCGCCGTCCGGTTTTTGCAACCGAACTCAACCCCTTTGGTTCGACTTTGGTCAGGCGAGTTGTCGTCACCTACCAAAATGAAGGCGGTGAAGATTCCAATCTTGTTGGTGGACGACTGCAATATAACCTTTCCCACGATCTTGAAAACAAAACCTTCGGCGCACTCAGTTACCTGCGGGAAGACCAAGGCGACCAAGATTTTGAACTATTCGGCACAGATTTCTTAGTCTCTTTGGGAAATGCAGGTAAGATTGTCGGGGAATTTGCCCACTCCAACAACAACTTACTCACTGGTGATGAGGTGAGTGGTAATGCTTACCGCTTGGAGGCTTTTGGCAACATCACTGAAAATCTTTTCGGTCAGGCCTATTATCGGGCAGTCGAGCCGAATTTCTCCAATAACGCCACCTTTAGCTTTACACCCGGACAGACACGCTACGGGGCATCTTTATTAGCTAGGTTGAGTCAGCTGACCAGCTTTAGAGTCGCCTACGACGTAGAAGAAAACTACGGCACTACTCCCGGTTCCATCACCAACTTCTTTGATTTATTCGACCCGCAGCCGCAAGCACGTCCGGGTGAAAGAGTCAATAACGAACTGCGAACCTTGCGGGCAGGGATTCTGCAAAAGCTGGGTAATGCCGATGCCAGCTTGGAGTACGTCAATCGTTCTCGTGATGACCGTATCGGCGATGACCTTGATGGCGATGCCGATCAGCTGGTATCTCGTTTGAAGCTACCACTAGCTGAATCTTTGACCTTCCAGGCGCAAAACGAACTGAATTTGGGTGACTCTGACCCCTTGTATCCCAACCGCACTACTTTAGGGCTGGACTGGAAAGCAGCCCAAGGGGTGACATTCCGACTGGCACACCAATTTTACGATGACAGCGAATTATTGCCAGGGAACTCCCTTACTACCTTGGATACGATTCTGGATCAAAAATTGTGGGATGATACTACCCTTACAGGTCGTTATTCCGTGCTTTCCGGCTTCAACGGCATGCAAGGACAGGGCGCTGTTGGTATCGGTCAGGGTTGGAAAGTAGCACCGGGGTTAAAAGTTAACCTGGGTTATCAATACGTATTCAAGAACATCTTTAATGCCACAGCCGCTGGCGATCGCTACCCGCAATACTATGCAGTTGGGCAAACCGCTTCTACCTTGGGATTATTTGCTGGTTCCGTCTACAGTCTCGGATTTGAATACACTGATAATCCCAATCTCAAAGCCAAGGCTCAGTTTGAATATCGTGATGGTGATGAAGGCAATAATCTAGTCATTTCAGCAGCAGCAGCAGGCAAACTTTCTCCCGCTTTAACAGCACTAGTCCGCTACCAACAAGCTGGCGAAGCAAACATTTATCTTCCTTCCTCCAGTTTGATTACCGATGGAGTCAGATTTCAAGAACTGGGAGACACAGCCAGCCTCAAACTCGGTCTGGCATACCGCGACCCCACCAACGATAAATTCAACGGCTTGCTGAAATACGAGTGGCGGCAAAACTTTGACTCAATTCCAGAAACTCAGCTCACAGGTAGTACAGCAACAGGTCATATTTTCTCCGCAGAAGGTATTTATGCCCCCAACTGGCGATGGGAGTTTTATGGCAAATACGCTTTCCGTAACGGCGTCACCTACTACGATGACGACAGATACGACGGAAGCGCTAATTTAGCACAACTGCGGGCAACTTACAGACTCGGTTATCGCACCGATTTAGCCGTTGAGGGAAGGTGGATAGGTCAAAACTCCAACAGTGGTACTGACTACGACGAACTCGGTTTTGCCCTAGAAACTGGATATTACGTCACTCCCGATTTGCGTTTAGGTCTTGGCTACAGCTTCGGTAGCGTGGATGACCGAGACTTTACTGGCTACCGTTCTGAAGGTGGTTTGTATGTGAATATTAGCCTGAAACTGAATGAACTTTTGGGCGGCTTTGGCTTGCAGGAACCAGTACCCAAGCAACAACAAGAGTCTGAAATACCGACAGCGCAAAATCAGCCTGCCACACGGACACCTGAAAATGATTTGATTAAGCGTTTGAAACAGATGCAGGCGCTAGCAGTTTCCCATACTCCTGTTTCTCAGAACGCTAAGCCCAAACTAGTGAACAGTCTCAGACAGATGCAAACACAAAGCCAGAAATCAGTCAACGCGCAACGTCTTATTCGTTGATAGGCAAAAGTCAGAAGGATGAAAGTTAAAAGAGTTTTAGTTCATACTTCATCCTTTTCATATGTGGTGTGATAGGAGTGAGTAATGTCCAGGTTGAAACTTAAAAGTAAGAAGAAAGAAGGAAGAACAAAGAAGGCAGGAGGCAAAAGGCAGAAGGCAAAACGAATAGTTTCCCTTTTACCCTTTACCTGTTACTTTTTATATTCAGATATTGCAGTTGCTCAAACACCTTCCCCTTCTCCCCCTCCCCCTCTCTCCGCCTCTTCTTCATTGCGGGTGGTGGTAAATAGCAATCAAGATGGTAGTCCCACGCCTGACAGCGCCTTGACTTTGCGGGAAGCGATTGAGGTAGTCAATGGTACGCTCAGTGTTGATAAACTTAGTGATGCGGAAAAAGCACAGATTACACCAACAACTGATGGTTCTCGCATCGAGTTTAATCTACAGAAGAGTGCAACTAATATCCAGTTACAATCACAACTGCCAGATTTAGCAACTCCCGGATTAGTTATAGATGGCAGCACTCAGCCAGGATACGATCCGAAAAGTTCGGCGACTGCGGAAATAGCGATTCCCGTACCTGTGGTAACAATAACTCCCGCACCAGGCAAAGAAGTATTTCGCGGGTTAACTGTTGTCGCTGATGGCGTGACTATTCGTGGTTTGAGCATTTACGGTTTCACGGCTAGTCCCATCAAACAGATTCTCGGAAATATAGCTTTTGATACTAATCCCAAGCCAGTGACTCTCACTACACCACCGGGAGATATTGTCATTGCTCACCGCTTTCCGCCTCCCGATACCAGCCGCCAGCAACCGCCTAACGATGATTTTCCCTTCCGCGAGTCAGATGTAGCCCCAAAAAATGTTGTGATTGAAAACAACTGGTTGGGATTAACTGCTGATGAAAAAATGCCCCAGACAACATCAGCATTCGGGGTTTACGTTTTTAATTCCCAAGGCGCAACAATTCGCCGCAACCGTATTTATTACCACGATGGCAGTGCTGTTATTACTACAGTACGTGGTGAAAATACGGTGGTGCGAGAAAACATTATCGTTGGCAATGGGATTGCCGGAATGCCTGACGCTTTACGGTTTGAAGGTTTGGTGAACCAGTCCCAAGTTTTGGGCAATTTGATTTGTGCTAACGATGGGGCTGGTGTGTATTTATTCAAACCGCAAGGTAACGTAAAAATTCAAAATAACAAAATCACCCATAATGGCAGGCGTTTGCGGCGTTCAGCGGTTTACTTGATGGGTAGTAATCATCAGGTAGTTGATAACGAAATTGACCATCAAACCGGGCCTGGAGTGGTAGTTTCGGCTTTCTCCCAGAATGATATTGGCCAGAACAGCCCAGGCATACGCAATGTCATCCAAAACAATAAATTTGTGGCGTTAGAGGGTTTGAGTATTGACCTCAATAGCCAGCAAAATCTGGATGTGAGCGACTTTCAAGTGGGTGATGGGCCCAATCCCCAGCGAGATTCTGGCAATCGTCGCCTAGAAACGGGGAATGCTGCCATTAATGCACCGGAATTTACCCAAAGGGCGTTTCCGCCTACAGGTAATAATGTCACCTTGCAGGGTAAAGCCGATCGCGGTTCGCAGGTGACAATTTATCGCTTAGGTGATTATCAAAGAGGCAAACAAGCGCTTTATCAACCAGGTTATGGGGCATTGAGTGAACCCTTGACAACCGTATCTGTGGACGAAGAAGGTAACTTTAGCGCCACAGTGGAGAATTTACAAATAGGAGATGCAGTGAGTGCGATCGCCACCGATCCACAGTACGGTACATCTGAACCCGCCGTGGCGGCAATCATTGGCCCTGCTGGCACAGCACCCAAGCTCACTCCCAATAGTCAACCAATTCCTACTCAACCTTTTCAGTGTACTTCGCGACCTGTACCGCCACCACCACCGACACCACCAGCACCACCGCC
>NZ_JACAEU010000122.1:0-13265 GCF_013388695.1 Fischerella sp. | reverse complement strand
CCCTCTTCTGTCACTTTCCGGAGTTAGCTAGTAGAAAATAAGTTAAATTATCCAGAAGCATAACAAGGTTTAAATTGATTCATTGCAGCAATTAAATGATTGAATCCCAGCAATAAATGTGAATTGGGAAAAATATCTAGCCAAGGATAAATTATCCAAAAAAGTAAGAGTGGTTGGATAATTAGACGCAGATTATTTAAAGTATTCTTCCATCCGCATTCATGGTTCCATTGTTTATGATTAGAAAAATCAACTGAACTATCTTCCTGTACCTCAGCCTCAATTTTAGGAGATTGATTTAAGCATATAAATGCTGGAGAATTTAAACTAATCATTGTGTAAACACAAAAAATAATTTCCCACCACCTCTCAATATGCTGGAAATTAGTAAAACGATAATCTGTCCAACCCAATTCTTGTTTACACTGTCGAAAACCATATTCTACCCATGTCCTTAATCCATATAAATCTCCTAAAGTTTTCTTGAGATTACCTTGAAGATTTGTCATTACGAAAGAAGTAGAATTTTCTGGCATAGTTTCTGGGTCAGTAGTTATTTCCCAGTAGGTTATGGCTCTTTTTTTACCATAAATTATTTCCCTAATGTATCTAGTCTCTGATTTTTGATTGCTAAATGTTCTCTCAAACTTACACCATTTATTCGCCCTAACGCTCTGCCCTGCTGGCAACCAGACTCCATGATTACTTCTAATTGACACAACGTAAGGTAAGTTATATTCAGCTATTTTCCTAATAAATTGGCTACTTTCGCCATATAAGCTATCAGCCAGTACTAATTCAATATTAAACCCTGATTCAATTAACTCTGTAATAATTTCTGATGCTAACTCTATTTTAGTTTTATATTTATCTGACTCCTTTAATGTTCCTTTTGGTTTAAATACTTTTACAAGTAATGGAAAATTTATATTGGAGTAAATTCCATAAGCATTGACTGAAACTATCCCATTATCTATTTTCCCCACGCTTCCCAAATATTGTCTAGCCACATAATCAGTCTTCTTACCTTTTTTCCTATCTCCGGTTTCATCTATTACTAGCGTAATTGCTCGACCATTTAATCTTCTCTTGATTTTATTTAATCTTCGGATTTTTAATTCATTTACTGACCAGTCTGAATAGGCTATAAAATGATGTAATGACTGGGCAGAGTTTATACTTACTACTTTTGCTATTTCTGGTAATGATTTTCTTTTTATCGTTGATATTATTCCTAAGTGTAAATATTTGAAGCACTCATAATTTCTTACTTCTTTAAATAAGTCTTTATACTCTGCACAATATTCATCTATGATGGCAACTGTTGGGTGAGCATCTCTCGCCAAATGCTTCAGGATTTGTAATTCTACATCCATTGCCCTGCTTACCTTCCAGAGTTTTTTCTTTTGATTCTTTTATTCAGAATACCCGGAAAGTGACAGAAGAGGGCTAGAGTACCCGCTGAAATGGTTTTCGATCAGGGGCTGGGGGATTTGTTTGTGGTGCGAGTCGCTGGTAATGTTGTATGTGACACGGCTATAGGCAGTTTAGAATATGCGACAGCAACGTTGGGTTCTCAGTTGATTGTAGTTTTGGGTCATAGAAGATGCGGTGCAGTAGCTGAAGCGCTTCAAGATGAACCTATATCTGGCAGAATGAGCTTGATTGTTGAAGGCATCAAACCAGCTGTAGAGAAAGTCAAATCTACTACAAATAATCTACAGGATAATGCGGTCATTGCTAACATTCAATATCAGGCGCAAAAATTGCAGGAAAGCTCTACTATTTTGACTAAACTTGTGCGTCAAGACAAACTCAAAATTGTTGGTGCGCGTTACGATTTGGATACTGGTAAAGTATCCGTTGTTTAACCGTAATTGAGAATTCGTAATTCGTACGTAGGATGCAATTATTACCTGTTACGAATTACGAATTAAGAATTCTAAGTCAGCATATGATAGGAAGATTTCGCAGTTAGTCATAATTTTCTTCTATAGTAAATTAGTTTGTTTGTCATAGCTTATTTTGGTATATTCCAGAAAATAAATAAGCATTTTTTCTGCTGCTGATAACGGTTCTAGGTCATGCCAAATGTGGTAGGCGATCGCTACTCTTTTATGCAAGTATATACTACATTTAGCAAAAATAATTGCGTAGCACAAGCGTTGTTAGTCCAGCACCATTATGCTCAGAAAAAGAACAATCACATTGGCAACTATAGCTTGACAAAAGCTGGGAGGCTGAGCATACAAACCCTCGTTACCGGGTTCAACCTAGTAACGAGAATTAGAGCCTCTAGCTCTAATTGAATAACATTCCTGCTAGCCTAATAAAGCACGTCAGTAAAAATCGGTTGCAGCACAATGAATGGCAAATTAATTGTATTTGAAGGAGTGGAAGGTTGCGGCAAAACAACCCAGATACAATTATGTGGTGAATGGTTGCAAAGCCTTGGCATCTCCATATTAGTTACTCGCGAACCTGGAGGAACAGAGTTAGGCTTGCATTTGAGGCGCTTGTTATTAGATAAATCACCAGCCAAGCCCATTGCTGACAGAACAGAGCTATTATTGTATGCTGCTGACCGATCGCAACACGTGCAACAAGAACTCAGACCAAATCTAGCAGCAGGAAAAATAATATTGTGCGATCGCTATACCGACTCTACCATTGCTTACCAAGGTTACGGTCGCGGTCTAGATATGAGTTTAATCCACGAACTCAACGCCATTGCCACCGATGGATTAGAAAGTGATATTACCTTCTGGCTGGATGTTGATGTCGAGGTGGGACTAACCCGGAAACGACGTAGCGGCGATATTGCGGATCGTATTGAGCAAGAAGCGATCGCCTTTCATCGTCGCATCCAGCAAGGATATGTACAATTAGCTGCATCTTACCCAGAACGAATCGTGCGCGTAGATGCTAGCGCTAATCCAGGTGCTGTGCAACAGGCGATTCAGAAAATTTTGCTCTCAAAATTGGGAGAGTGGGGATATAAGCCAATGATCCCCCCTAGCCCCCCTTAAAAAGGGGGGAAAATTTACTTCAAAGTCCCCCTTTTTAAGGGGGATAATGGGGGATCTCCAAAGATTGTGTATTGAGCGATCGCGTTTTTGAGCCTTTGAGCTTGGATGACGAGGTTTTAAGCTTGGACGTTGAGGTTGTGAACTTAAATGACAAAGTAGCTAAAGCTCTTTCTAAACTTTCTTGTTCTTCATCATCTTCTATATTTTCAACAAATAAGGGAATGTCAGCTAAGGCATATAAACTGAGATAACAGCCTACTTCTTGGGCATTTTCATCCAACTGTTCCCAACTTAATTCGATAGCCTCTGCTACACCGTATTCATACCGCATCAATGGATTGGCTTTGGCGACTGCTTCGTGTTCCAACCGCTTTCTCTCTAGCCGCTTCAGCAGTTTCTCTAAAGACAAATCCGGCTGTTTATCCAAATATCGCCCGATTAACTCTAACGCCAAAGGCAAATATCCCAAGAATTTACAAATTTTTCTGGCAATCCAAGCTTCCTGATTTAACCGTTCCCTCCCAACCAGCGATTTTAATAATTTCATCGCCGCCAATGGTTTGAGAACATTCAGGGGTAGTTGCTTTAAGGTGCTGTCAAAACTGAAGCGAGTTGTCAACAACACTTTAAACCGGGGTAAATCAGGAGGTAAATAAGGTTTAACCTGTTGGGCGTAATCTGTAACATCATCAAACACTAACAAAGCTTCGCCCGATCGCCAATTCTGCCAGCAATATTTCAGCTTGTCGTGTAATTGTAGCGATCGCAACTTTAGTCAGAACTTTGGTTCCTCAACAGCAGGAAGACAAGCCAAAAAACTGAGAAATCTGCTTCATCCAATTAAAGATAAATATAGCCAAATACGTTTGGTGATAAAGCTTGATCCTCCCTAACCCTCCTTAAAAAGTAGGGAATTAAGCCCCCTTTTGTAAGCAGGGCTGATTCATTCTAAAAAGGAAAAACAATCACCTTACCAATCTCTTAAATTCTTTGTGTCCTTTGCGTCCTTTGTGGTTAGTTAAACAAATATTGTCTGGGTGAGAAGAGATTAATTTTTCCTCCAGACAATGAAACAGCCTTGCTCTTTTGTACGGGTGTTGGGGTATTTTCCGCAACCGAGTACCACTAACCGATCCGTATTGGCTGATGAACAAATTTATCCAAGTTGCTTTAAACGCCGCAGCCGTGCTGAGAAACTCTGCATTACTTTGAGCGCAAACATAGGAGTTTCTTGCACAGCAAAGAGGAAACGCTCTTTGTTCATAGATGCAAGTATGCAGTCAGTTTTGGCGATCGCAGTAGATGCTCTGTTTCTATCTGGATGAACCAAAGCTCCTTCACCAAAAACATCGCCAGCCTCGATGGTTTCAACTACTTTACCATCAACGTGCAACTCTACTTCTCCCATCAAGATACCATACATACAGTCCCCTTTCTGACCTTGTTCAAATATGACTTGACCGGCATAAAAGGTCATTTCTGGCTGGTTTTTGTAAATTCTAACGGTTTCGGCGGCTGATAACATAACTATGTCACTCCTGCGTGTTAATCGTAAATTAAAGCTTATGCTGCGAAGCAAATTTTCAGTTAAACTGCTATACCTGAAATTATGACTGACCCATTTGCCCAACTGCTCGGACAGCCGCAAGCAGTAGAATTACTGACTCAAGCTGTCAAACAAAACCGAGTTGCCCCAGCGTATTTATTTGTGGGGCCTGATGGTATTGGGCGGAGTTTAGCAGCACGGTGCTTTATGGAGTTATTATTTACCAATACTCCATCCGCAGCTATTCCTATCATCCGTACCAAACTCCAAAAAGGCAACCATCCTGATGTGTTGTGGGTACAGCCAACCTACCAGCATCAAGGACAACGCCTCACAGCTACTGAAGCAGCAGAGAAAGGGCTCAAGCGTAAAGCACCACCCGTAATCCGCCTAGAGCAAATTCGCGAGATTACCGAGTTTCTGGGCCGTCCACCTTTGGAAGCACCAAGGCATGTAGTAGTAGTGGAGGGGGCAGAAACTATGGCAGAAGCGGCTGCTAATGCGTTATTAAAAACTTTAGAAGAACCCGGACAGGCGACACTGATTTTAATTGCCCCTTCCTCAGAATCCATTCTGCCAACATTGGTGTCGCGCTGCCAACGCATTCCCTTTTATCGCTTAGATACAGCCGCAATGGCTGAAATATTAACACGTACGGATCATCAGGAAATTTTGCAACATCCAGCGATATTGAGCATCGCCGCTGGTAGCCCTGGTGAGGCGATCGCTTCTTATCAACAACTGCAAGCGATTCCCCCTCAACTACTCCAAGCAGTAACCAACGCCCCAAAAAACTACCGTCAAGCTTTGGAATTAGCCAGAGATATTGATAAAGCTTTAGATACTGAGGCGCAACTGTGGTTAGTCGATTATCTTCAACAGTCCTACTGGCAGCAGTGGTATCAACCCGATGTCATCAAACAATTAGAACAAGCTCGTAAATCCCTGCTTTGCTACGCCCAGCCGCGCCTAGTTTGGGAATGCACATTTATTCAGTTGTGTCAATAGTTAAAAATTTAAACTCTCGTAGGTGAGTCCTGAATTTGCCCAGTTGGTTTCTGCCAAAAATTCACTAAATGTGGTCAAAAGACCAGGAAACTCTTCTTCCCGCAAGCGCTGAACATCAGCTTGATAACCTTTGTTACGATACCATTGAATCAAATCGAACAGTTCTTTTCTCAAAAGCAGTAAGAAAATCCACGAGGGTACTTCTTTGTGGACAACGGTCATTCCCTGCACTTTAGAAAATTCCTCTGCCATTTGTTTTGGAGTCAGCACATCACCAGCAAGTTCTATTTCTTGACCGATGTACTTAGAATCATTTTTCATCACGTCAGCTGCTACTCGACCCATATCCTTAGTCGTAATCAGATGGATAGGCTTGTTCGGCTGAATGGAAAATGGAAAGACTCCTTTGAGGATGGACGGTCGCGTATACTGCTTCCAAAACTCCTCCATAAACAAGCAGGCCCGCAACATCGTTGTCGGTAAGCCAGCCTCTTTCAGAACCTGTTCTACTTTATATTTCTGCTCAATGTGACTGATTCTGGAATTCCTGTCTGCTCCTCCTGCGGAATTATATACGAAATGTTTGATATTAGCTTTCTTCGCAGCTTGGGCAACTCGCTTTGCTCTTTCGATCTCTCGCGGATCGGGCTTAGCCGCGTCGGCGCTGGTGGCGTGACAGTAAACAGCCGAAATATCTGCAAAAGCTGGTGCGAGAGAGTCTTCATCATCTAAATTAGCTTCCACCAGCTCAACTCCTGCATCGCTCATCTTTGCTAAAGAAGGGCGGTTAAGGTCAATTTTCCTGGTGATTGCACGCAGATTGGTAACTCCTTGTTCCACAAATCCCTTGACCACATTCGCACCTGTGCCGCCAGTAACCCCAATGAGCAACACTTTCCCGATATTCGCCCCTGTTTTTTTAGGAGAATCTAAGGCACTCAATTCTTGGTTGATTTGACCATTATCTAAAGGCATAATTTCCAAAACTTAGATAAAGGTTCACCAGGCATATTGCTGGTAAAAGTAAGGTACTACTTGCACCTGTTAATTTAACGAAGTTTTATGGATTCTACAAGTTGAAAAATGTAGACATTGATTTGGAGGATGCCGCAAGAAAAACTAGGAGGAAACCAAGCATGTGCCAACTCTGTTCACTGGCATTGCGTTATCAGAGATTGAAAATAGGGATCGGGGATTGGGGATTGGGGAAGAGATTTTCATTCTTTGCTGTGCGCCCCGGTGCATGAGAGTCTTGCACGCCTATGCAACAGTTCCCAGGCAAAGCCTCTAAAACCTGGTAACTCTCGTTACTAGGTTGAACTTGGTAACGAGAACTAAGCGATCGCCGAAAAAGAGTACTAGAGTGAAAATAGAAGCTTGATAAAGAAAAGCTTGCCTTTTGTAGGTAAGGTATTTCAAAAGTAACTCAAAATGATTACTTTCCTAGAAATTGCGTTTATTACGCTGATGGTTGGCTCGGTAGTTTTTTACCTAGCGTGTGCATTATGTACCCATCAGTTTTTTGCATCTACCCAAGGGCAGATTAATCATAACCAGAATCTACCAGTAGCTGCGTCCTCCTTTGATCCTGTAAACATAGGGAAACAAGAGGATTCCATCTATGAAGATGACTCCCCTGTATCTCCTCCAAACAAGCCTGCAAATGCAGGCTTTGTTTGTCTAGCCCCAGACGGCGTATCAGCAAAATGTGAAAATACTGAGGATGTACCAGTATCAGTCTTGTTGTCTGTTAGTGGGATAGATGAGGGAGCATGGGAAAATTGGTCATCGCTGTGTACGCAAAATTATCAAACTTATGAAGTGCTGTTTGGGGTTACAGATCCCCAAGATCCTGCTGTTTCCTTGCTAAAAAACCTAGCTGCAACCTTCCCCAACCAGGTACGATTGTTTGTCGGTTTAGAACCACGTGGAGTGAATTATAAAGACAGCAACCTGAGTTATTTATTAGCAGAGTCTCAGCATGAAGTGATCGTCTTTGCTGATGGTGATATTCGGGTAAGTCCTGATTACATTCGTATCGTTACTGCTCCCTTGAGGGATGCCAAGGTTGGTGTTGTTACCTGTACCTATGTTGGGCACGATCCTCAATACTTGGGTGCAGCCCTGGCTTCCTTGGGTCGCTGCGTTGACTTTATTCCCAGTCTGTTGATAGCTCGTATTGTTGATGGAGGTCTGCACTTGGCAATAGGAGTGACCATAGCTACCCGCAAATCAACGTTAGCTGATTTTGGTAGTTTGCACCTCAACCGAATTGGGTCAGACTATAATCTCGGCAAAAGAGCAGCAATGGCAGGCTATGAAGTTGAATTATCACCCTATGTTCTAGAGTGGGATACAGGTCAGGAGAGTCTCAAGCAAATATTTATGCGGGAGTTACGCTGGGCGCGGACTATCCGTTACAATCGGGGAGCGCAGTACTACAGTATGGTATTTTGCTACGGCACTGTCTACAGTATTCCCCTGTTGCTGCTGTCGGGGTTTGCTGGATGGGCGATCGCTCTGAGCTTAACAACATTTGTGATTCGCTATGCTCAAGTCCTAGTAAGTATCTTTAGTATCAACTGCCCTAAACTGCTGCGTTGGCTTTGGGTCATACCGTTACGAGACTTGCTGAGTTTTATCGTTTGGCTAATGGGTGCGTTTGGACAGCGCGTGTACTGGCGCGGACGATATCTGCGGGTGGAGGGTGATGGGATCATCTCTCCGTGGAGTTGACTAAAGAATGATGCACAGACGATAAGACATGGCGACGCGGAGAGCAACGAAATCATTATGTCTAGGTTTTCTGGTTCTACGAGTCGCCTTATTGTCCTGGTATAGCTTCAAATTCACCCAAAATTTGGTTATAAACTGTGAGCAAGTAGCGTGATTCAAACAAGGTGATGATATAACCCACAAAAATTAGTGCCACTGAGGTAATAACAATGGGAATTGCCAAAGGAAAGTAAATAATATGGCTTGGTTGATTAGTAAACATTTTACTTATCCTATCCCAGAAAACTCGTAACTTACCCAGAAAGCCAGATAGAGAGTCATAATACTTCTGTTGATATTTTGCCAGCAAACGCTTCTGCCAGTAGTAATCGTGGCCGATCAGCAAGAAACGCCAGAAAAAGTGAGATAGTCCTGATGGCGGGGCGTGGGTTGCCCTAGCTTGTGGCTGCCTCCAAATGGTGTAACCATAGGAATGCAAGGTGTGAGCATGAATTAGGCAGTTGCCTCGATAGAGGGGAAGCTCAGTCGGAATGGGGTATTGTAGGAGAAATTCGCGTCGGAAAGCAACATTATTGAGAAAGTATTGGGAGGTGCGTTTGAGAGTTTTCTGTCTGGAGTATTGGGGAAAGATATAAGTCAAAGCCATAGCAGTACCGTAGGGCCCCTTCCCTCGTGTTGTTGTTTCTCCTGCCACAACTTGGATCTGATCGCTTTGAGTGAAAGGGATGAGGATATTTCTTAACCAGTTTGTTTCATAGATGCAATCAGAGTCGCAATAGACAACTATGTCCCCTGTTGCCAAATTAGCTCCCAGCATTTTTGCTTTGTAATATCCAGTCCCTAATGATGCTTGGCAAACTTTAATCCAGGGATATTTTTCAAGCAGTTGCTCAAGCTTTTTTGGGGGAACATCACCACTATCTATCATTAAAATCTCATTTGCAAAAATGGGCGAGAGGTCTTGATTAAATAGCGAAGTTAAAGACTCAGATAGACTATTGAGATCGGCATTGGCCAAGTTTTCCGTTTCTAAGACAATGGAAAAACTTGGTAGTTGTTCCTTGAGTGTAGATGCTTTTATCTGTCCCATAGCTTACTTAACCTCATTCCTCTAATTGATCTAGGCGTTGAATCTGCGATCGCAGCGCCTAAATGAAATAGCGGTCAAAGTCCAGCTATCCTCCAATCAAAATTTCACGTCAGCTGTTGCAAGGGAGAGGATAGCCGAGTTTTGGTAATAACACCTGTAATTCCTATTTTGGCACTCCCCGCGAAGACAGTGACGAGGATTGTGGGGCAATGGGCAAGGGGCATAGAAAAGATCCAATTCCCAATGCCCAATGCCCTATTCCCAATCCCCAATTCCCAATCCCCAGTCCCTTTTACGTGTGAACTTGATTACGTATTTTTTGGGAATAGAACGAAGCCGATTCTTCGTTTCTTGCACACTCCTGTGCAAACTTAATTAGATGGTGTCCGACAAGCCCAACGTGAATTAAGTTTTCAATATTACCTGCTTTCAGTGCTGGTCGCGCCATTTCCCAAAAAGTCTGGCGATAATTACTAAATAATCCTACCCGCAGCAGAATATTGGTCATACAGGTTAAACCTTTACGGATATTTGCCCAAGAAGTGCGGGCAGGGCTATTGGGAACCTTGATTCGATTGGGGTAGGTGTTTTCTATGTTGTAGGCAAATCGCTGATATAAAAATTCTGGTTCATAGGCATTTGTAATACAGCGACGCCACATTTCAACTACCTGTTCGTAAGGCATTAAAAACTTGATATTCGATTCGCGATTTTCATCAAAAACCAGTCGTCCTTCTTGTTCTAACCTGCGCCACAAAGGAGTTTTTGGTAATGCATGTAATAGGTTAATTGTCAATAAAGGAATTTGAGACAGGCGAATAAATTCGAGAATTCGATCTGCGGTTTCTGGTGTGTCTGTATCAAACCCAATGATGATTCCCGATACAACTTCCATGCCATAGCTATTTAAAACTTTCACCGCTTCCAGAATCGGCATACTCAGGTTGTGAGTTTTGGAAATAGCTTGGAGAGCCTCAGTTTCCGGGGTTTCAATGCCACAGAAAACTGTACAAAAATAAGCTTCGCGCATCATTTCCAAAAGCTTGGGACTTTGAGCCAGATTCAGCGTTGCTTCACAGGCAAACTGGATGGGATAGCCATTGCGCTTTTGCCAGTCAATCAGGTGAGGAAGCAACTTCATCAGGGCACGGCGATCGCCCACAAAGTTATCATCTACAAAGTACACCGCTCCCGGATTACCGCATTTGAGCATGACATCCAGTTCAGCCAGAACTTGCTCTGGTGTTTTCATGCGGGGATTGCGTCCATAGAGTTCGGGAATATCACAAAACTCACAGCGATAGGGGCAACCACTGGAAAACTGAATATTTGCCAGGAAATATTGATCGAGATTCAGCAAGTGATAGGCTGGGATGGGAAACTCGCTCAGGGGTAAGCGTTCCTTGGTTTCAAAGCGAATTTGCTGTTGAGGAGGTTCGGTATGGCAATCCAAATACTCGATCATGCGATCGGTTGCATCTCCCAACTCACCCAAATGTAAAATGTCAAACTCAGGATAATATTCTGGGCAACCAGATACAGAGGGGCCACCGACAACAGTAATTTTGCCTTCTGCATGGGCAAGTCGATTAATTTGATTAATCTGCGATCGCTGAATGTGCATCCCGCTCACAATCACTACATCTGCCCATTGGTAATCAGCCCTTTTTGCCGATCGCACGTTTTCATCAACAAACCGGACTTCCCACTGTTGAGGTAAGTAGGCAGCTACTAGCAAAATCCCTTGTGGAGGCATAAAAGCCCGGACTTTACCCATGAGAGGGTAGGCGTGGTGAAAAGTTCCAAAAGAGCGAGTGTACTTGGGAAAGATGCAGAGAACACGTCGATGGTGTAAGGGAACGTAGCGCGTTCTTTTAGTAGGAGCGGTTTCAGAATCTGCCGCTACAGGAATTTGGTTTTCCAAAGACTTCAGATTCACACTCATTCCGAAATTCTCCTCAGAAAACTGAGCAGCTAATTTGACAATTTATTAGTACGATTAGCTGTAATTGCAACTAGCTTACCGCGATCTCTGAGAAGTTTTTAACTGTAAAATATAAAATTTCCCCTAGGAGCGCAAACTGAATTGGTTTGTAAACAACTGTCATGCATTTGATTTATTTTCTTTTGCGTTCAAATTGGGGCATGGTGGCGATCGCGATCGTGACTGGATTCCTCAGTGGTGGTAGCAGTGCTGGTCTGATAGCTTTAATCAGCAATGCTGCGGGTAGTGACCCCGGTTCGTCTTTGGCAACCATAGTTTGGGGTTTTGCAGGGCTGGCATTAGTTGCACTCGTCACCAGCATTATTTCTCAAGTGATGTTGATTCGCCTATCTCAGAACGCAGTTTTGCAATTACGGATGCGCTTGAGTCGCCAGATTCTCTCCTCAGAGTTGAGTCATCTGGAACAGCTAGGAAATCCCCGCCTATTGGCAACCCTCACAGAGGATGTACAAGCAGTTGCCGATGGTGTTTTTCAGATGCCTTTCCTATTTATTAATCTGGCGATCGTTCTAGGTTGTGTGGTCTACATCACATGGCTATCTTGGTTAGTACTGCTGATGATTGTAGGACTTTCAGTGGTGGCTATTGGCAGTTGCCAATGGCTGTTAAACAGAGGCAAGAAATTGCTCGCCCTGGCTCGTGAAGATCAAGATATACTGTTTAAGCATTTCCGTACTATTACTGAAGGAGTCAAAGAACTTAAGCTACACTACGGGCGGCGTCAAGTCTTTCTAGACAAAAAACTGCAATCAACTGCTACTGCATTCCGCCGTCACAATGTTGATGGTTTTACCCTTTTTGCCACAACTACTAGCTGGGGTCAACTTGTATTCTTTTTTGCGATGGGTTTTGTAATCTTTGCCCTGCCTAATATTCTTGCTGTCAAACCTCAAACTCTTTCTGGCTATATCTTGACCTTCACCTACTTGATGATGCCAATGAATAATATCATCAGCAAACTTCCTGTTTTGAGCAAAGCTAGCATTGCATTGCAAAAAATTGAGTCACTGGGTTTATCTCTAGCTAGTCGGGCAGAATTATCAACAGTTCCACCTGCTGTCAAGACTTCCTGGCACAGCTTACAACTCAATGATGTCACCCACACTTACCATACAGCCGAAACAGACAACAACTTTATTTTGGGCCCTATCAACCTGACACTTCATCCCCAAGAACTAGTGTTCATCGTCGGGGGAAATGGCAGCGGTAAATCAACTTTAGCCAAGTTAATTACTGGACTTTATATTCCTGAAGCTGGAGAAATACGATTAGATGAAGAGTTAATTACCGAACAAAATCGTGAATGGTATCGCCAGCATTTTTCTGTGGTATTTTCTGACTTTTATTTATTTGATGAACTTTGGGGATTAGAAAATTCTGGTCTAGATAGTAAAGTCCAAGAATATCTCAAGGTTTTACAGCTAGACCATAAAGTTAAAGTCAAAAATGGTAAACTTTCCACGACTGCTCTTTCACAAGGACAGCGTAAAAGACTGGCTTTACTCACAGCGTATTTGGAAAACCGACCAATTTATCTATTTGATGAATGGGCAGCCGACCAAGATCCAGCATTTAAGAAAATTTTTTACACAGAATTGCTAACAAAACTGAGAGATCAAGGCAAAACAGTGCTGGTCATCAGTCACGACGATCGCTATTTTCATCTAGCAGACCGAATTGTTAAACTCGAATACGGTAAAGTGGAATTTGACATAAAAGGGGTGTAGGGCGATAAGAGGATGTCTGAAAAGTTCTTGATAGGTGATTTTAATCACGCAAGTTGCTTGAGCATTAAACGAATCATAGCGACATAAATAAAAGCCTCTGTTGTTTCAGGTAAAATTTCATAAT